>NZ_BAAAKI010000013.1:0-58315 GCF_039527675.1 Luteococcus sanguinis | reverse complement strand
GTGTGCTGCGTCCGCGCTCGGACGAGCGTCCGGATCCTTTCTCGCGGACTGATAGGGTCGCTCCGATCCGCACACCCAGCACTTGCTCGCGGCGTCGGGCAGGGGAGGACGGCCATGACCTCAACTCAGTCGGTTTCGTTTGATCAGACGATTCCCGCGATTCTGGTTCTCGAGGATGGCCGCCATTTCCGCGGCACCTCCTTCGGTGCCACCGGCGAGACCTTCGGTGAGGCGGTGTTCTCCACCGGGATGTCCGGCTACCAGGAGACACTGACCGACCCCAGCTACCACCGCCAGGTCGTCATCGCGACCGCGCCGCACATCGGCAACACCGGCTGGAACGACGAGGACGACGAGAGTTCCCGCATCTGGGTCGCCGGCTATGTCGTCCGCGACCCCGCCCGCATCCCGTCCAACTGGCGCTCCGTGCGCAGCCTGGACGACGAACTGCGCAGCCAGGGCATCGTCGGCATCAGCGAGGTCGACACCCGCGCGCTGACCCGCCACCTGCGTGAGCGCGGCGCGATGCGCGTCGGCATTTCCACCGAGACCCTCGACCCCCAGGCACTGCTCGCCAAGGTGCTCGAGCAGCCCGGCATGGAGGGGGCGAACCTCGTCGACGACGTCACGGTCCCCGAGACCGAGGTCGTCGCTGCCATCGGTGAGAAGAAGTTCACCGTCGCCGCCATCGACCTCGGCATCAAGGCGATGACACCCGCGCAGATGGCGCGCCGCGGCATCGAGGTGCATGTGCTGCCCGCCACCGCCACGCTGGACGACGTCAAGGCCGTCAACCCCGACGGCGTCTTCTTCTCCAATGGCCCCGGTGACCCGGCCACCGCTGACGCACAGGTCGAACTGCTGCAGAGTGTGCTCGACGCGGGCCTGCCCTACTTCGGCATTTGCTTCGGCAACCAGCTCTTCGGCCGAGCGCTCGGGTTCGGCACCTACAAGCTGAAGTACGGCCACCGCGGCATCAACCAGCCCGTCATGGACCGCACCACCCGCAAGGTCGAGATCACCGCCCACAACCACGGCTTCGCCGTCGACGCCCCGCTCGACCGCGCCACCGAGACCCCCTACGGCAACGCCAGCGTCAGCCACGTCTGCCTCAACGACGACGTGGTGGAGGGCCTGGAACTGCACCGCGACGACCAGCTCGTCGGCTTCTCGGTGCAGTACCACCCGGAGGCAGCAGCCGGCCCCCACGACGCCGACTACCTCTTCGACCGTTTCGTGCAGATGATGCAAGGGGGGACGACCGCCCGCGAAGCGACTCTGGAGCGAAGCATCAAGCACGAACCCCCCGCTTCGTCGCGCGAACCGGCCTCCGCAGGGTCCGGCCCGCGCTCCGGCGAGGACGAGGACGAGGTCAGCATCACCGCCAGCACCCAGGAGAACTGAGCACATGCCGAAGCGCACCGACATCCACTCGATCCTGGTCATCGGGTCGGGTCCGATCGTCATCGGCCAGGCGGCCGAGTTCGACTACTCCGGCACCCAGGCCTGCCGCGTGCTGCGCGAGGAGGGTTACCGGGTGATCCTGGTGAACTCCAACCCCGCCACGATCATGACCGACCCCCAGTTCGCGGACGCGACCTACATCGAGCCGATCACCCCCGAGTTCGTCGAGAAGGTGATCGCCAAGGAGCGTCCCGACGCGATCCTGCCCACCCTGGGCGGGCAGACCGCGCTGAACGCGGCGGTGTCCCTGCACGAGAACGGCGTGCTGGGCACGTACGGCGTCGAGATGATCGGCGCCAACTTCGATGCCATCCAGCGCGGCGAGGACCGGGAGAAGTTCAAGGAGATCGTCGAGTCCCTCGAGGTGCTGGGCGACGCCGACGGCAACACCCCCGGCGGCCGCGCGGGAGTTGCCCGCTCGGTCATCTGCCACACCATGGACGAGGTGGTCGCCGCCGCCGACCAGCTCGGCTACCCGGTCGTCGTCCGTCCGTCGTTCACCATGGGCGGCCTGGGCTCGGGCTTCGCGCACGACGAGGCCGAGCTGCGCCGCATCGCCGGCGCCGGTCTGGACGCCAGCCCCTCCACCGAGGTGCTGATCGAGGAGTCGATCATCGGGTGGAAGGAGTACGAGCTGGAGGTGATGCGCGACAAGGCCGACAATGTCGTGATCATCTGTTCCATCGAGAACCTGGACCCGATGGGCGTCCACACCGGTGACTCCATCACTGTCGCCCCCGCGATGACGCTGACCGACCGGGAATACCAGCACATGCGCGATGTCGGCATCGAGATCATCCGTCGCGTCGGCGTAGACACCGGTGGCTGCAACATCCAGTTCGCCATCAACCCCGACGACGGCCGCATGATCGTCATCGAGATGAACCCCCGCGTCTCGCGTTCGTCTGCGCTGGCCTCCAAGGCCACCGGCTTCCCGATCGCCAAGATCGCCGCCAAGGTCGCCGTCGGCTACACCCTGGACGAGATCGACAACGACATCACCGAGCAGACGCCGGCCTCCTTCGAGCCCACGCTCGACTACGTCGTCGTCAAGGTGCCCCGCTTCGCCTTCGAGAAGTTCCCGACCGCCGACGGCGTGCTCACCACCCACATGAAGTCGGTGGGTGAGGCGATGGCCATCGGACGCAACTTCACCGAGGCCCTGGGCAAGGCGCTGCGGTCGCTGGAGGACTCCAAGGCGCCCTTCCTGCTGACCCCGCCCAAGCGCTCCAAGGACGACTTGCTGGAGGCCATCCGCATTCCACACGATGGGCGTCTGGGCGAGGTCTTCCAGGCCCTGATGGCCGGTGCCAGCGAGCAGGAGATCTTCGACGCCACCAAGATCGACCCCTGGTTCATCGACCAGCTCGTCATCCTGGTCGAGGTGGCCCGCGAGGTGGCCGATGCCAAGGAGCTCACCCCCGACCTGCTGCGTCGCGCGAAGCGGCACGGATTCTCGGACGGGCAGATCGGCGCGGCCCACCACATGTCCGTCGACGTCGTCCGCGGCGTGCGCTGGGCGCTGGGCATCCGTCCGGTCTACAAGACGGTCGACACCTGTGCGGCCGAGTTCGCGGCCCGGACGCCGTATTTCTACTCCTCCTATGACGAGGAGTCGGAGGTGCAGCCGCGCACGAAACCCGCCGTGCTGATCCTCGGCTCGGGCCCGAACCGCATCGGCCAGGGCATTGAGTTCGACTACTCCTGCGTGCACGCGGCGATGGCGTTGACCGAGGCCGGCTACGAGTCGATCATGATCAACTGCAACCCCGAGACGGTCTCCACCGACTACGACACCTCCGACCGGCTCTACTTCGAGCCCCTCACGCTCGAGGACGTGCTGGAGATCTATCACGCGGAGTGCCAGGCCGGTCCGGTCGCCGGGGTGGTCGTGCAGCTCGGCGGGCAGACCCCGCTGAAGCTGGCCCAGCAGCTGAAGGATGCGGGCGTCCCGATCGTCGGCACGAGCCCCGAGGCGATCCATCTGGCCGAGGAGCGCGGCGCCTTCGAGGCCGTCCTCGCCGATGCCGGCCTACGGGCCCCCGCGCACGGCATGGCCGTCTCCTTCGACCAGGCGCGCGTGGTCGCCGAGCAGATCGGCTACCCGGTGCTGGTGCGCCCCAGCTATGTGCTGGGCGGACGTGGGATGGAGATCGTCTACGACGAGGCCAGCCTGCAGCGCTACATCGCCAGCTCCACCCTGATCAGCCCCACCAGCCCCGTGTTGGTCGACCGCTTCCTGCAGGACGCGGTCGAGATCGACGTGGACGCGCTCTATGACGGCGTTGAGCTGTACATGGGCGGCGTGATGGAGCACATCGAGGAGGCCGGTGTGCACTCCGGCGACTCCGCCTGCGCGCTCCCGCCGATCACCCTGGGTGAGGAGGTCGTGGACCAGATCCGTGTCTCCACCGAGGCGATCGCCCGCGGCGTCGGGGTGCACGGCCTGATCAACATCCAGTTCGCGCTGGCCGGGGACACCCTCTACGTCCTCGAGGCCAACCCGCGCGCCAGTCGCACCGTCCCTTTCGTCTCGAAGGCGACCGCGACCGAGCTGGCCAAGGCAGCGACCTTGATCATGATGGGCTCGACCATCCAAGAACTGCGCGACCAGGGTGTGCTGCGCGCCGAGGTCGATGGCACCCACACCTGGCCCGGTGTCCCGATCGCGGTGAAGGAGGCGGTGCTCCCGTTCAACCGTTTCCGCACTCCCGAGGGTCACAATGTCGACACCATCCTCGGCCCGGAGATGCGCTCCACCGGCGAGGTGATGGGCCTGTCAACCACCTTCGGCGAGGCCTTCGCGAAGGGCCAGATCGCCGCCGGGCAGATCCTGCCCACCTCGGGCAACTTCTTCGTCGCGATGGCCAACAAGGACAAGCGCCACTCGATCTTCCCGGTCAAGCGCCTCTTCGACCTTGGCTTCACCATCCTGGCCACCCAGGGCACCGCGAACGTCCTCGGACGTCAGGGCGTGTCCACGACGGTCGTCCGCAAGTTTTCGGACGGACGTGGGCCGAACGGTGAGCCGACGATCGTCGACCTGATCCGCGACGGCTTGGTGGACGCAGTGTTCAACACCCCCGGCAAGCCGACCGGCTCCGAGCGCGCCGACGGCTACGAGATCCGCGCGTCGTCGGTCGTCCACAATGCCCCCTGCATCACCACCGCGCAGGGCCTTGCCGCGACGGTCCAGGCCGTCGAAGCCCTGTGTGCACAGGAACAGGGCGCCGAGATCGGCGTGAAGTCGCTGCAGGAGTGGGGCGCCGAGGTTCAGGCCCAGGTCGCCCAGGCGGGCAAGTGATGGACCGGCCCGTTGCCGGTGCCGCGGCGCGTGCGGCGGCCGAGCGAGCGTTGCTGCTCGGCTACCGCAGTGCAGTCCGTCCGGCACTGTTCGCCAGCCATGGCGGGGACGCGGAGAAGATCCACGAGCAGATGATCGACGTGCTGGGACGGATCCCGGCTCCCGCCGCGCAGGCGGCCGCGAAGGTGGTCCGGCGGGGGACCCCGGTGGAGATGGCCGGCATCACCTTCCCGTCGCGGGTGGGTGTTGCTGCCGGTCTGGACAAGAACGGCATTGCCGCTCGGGCCTGGGCCGGGATGGGTTTCGGCTTCGCCGAGCTGGGGACGGTCACCGCGATGCCCCAGCCGGGCAACGAGAAACCGCGCGTGTTCCGGGCCAGGGCCTCCGAGGGCGTCGTCAACCGGATGGGCTTCAACAACGACGGTGCGCAGGCGCTCGCCGATCGGCTCACCGGTTGGGGAGTGCGCCGCGGCAACCAGGCACTGGGTATCCCGCTGGGCATCTCGATCGGCAAGAACAAGGTCGTCGAGCTGCCCGGTGCGATCGAGAACTATCTGGCCAGCTTCGACGCCCTGGCGCCCCTGGCCGATTACGTGGCACTCAATGTTTCCAGCCCCAACACGCCCGGGCTGCGCAAGCTCCAAGACGGTGACCAGTTGCGCGACCTGACCCGTGCGCTGGTGGCGCGTGCTGCCGAACTGGATGCTGCGAACCCCGTGCCGATCTTCGTGAAGCTGGCCCCCGACCTGGAGACCGACGCGCTCTACGAGGCGATCGGGGTCTGCGAGCTGGCGGGCGTCAGTGGCCTGATCGCGACCAACACGACGCTGTCCCGCGACGGCCTGGCGGCTGCCGACAAGGCCCTCGTGGACGAGGCCGGGGGGCTGTCCGGTGCGCCGCTCACCAACAAGGCACTGCGTGTGGTCGAGAGGATCGTCGCCCACACCGAGCTCCCCGTGATGGGAGCGGGCGGCATCATGACCCCTGGCCATGCACAGGCGATGTTCGATGCGGGCGCCAAGCTGGTGCAGGTCTACACAGGATTCATCTACAACGGTCCGGCGCTGGTGAGCGGCATCAACTCGCTCTGAGCCCACGAAGGCGTTCGTGCTTTCCGTACGCAATGGCGTACGCTGGGGGGTATGCCTGCCGTCCCCGCCACCACTGCGCGAGCCAATCTCTACCGACTGATCGACCAGGTCAACGAGGAGTCCGAGCCGCTGACCATCACCGGCCAGCGTGGAAATGCCGTGCTGGTCGGCGAGGACGACTGGCGAGCCATCCAGGAGACCATCTACCTCGAGTCGGTGCCGGGCATGGCGGCTTCGATCCGCGAGGCCCGCGCCGAGGGCATCGAGGCGGGCTCCGAAGAGCTTGACTGGTGAGCACCTGGCGGATCGTCTACTCGCGACAAGCACAGAAGGACGCCAAGAAGCTCGCAACGTCAGGGCTAAAGCCGAAGGCGCAGGCCCTGCTTGAGGTCATTGCCGGGGATCCCTTGGCCAATCCGCCACGCTACGAGAAGCTCGTTGGGGATCTCGCGGGCTGCTATTCGCGCCGCATCAACATCCAGCACCGACTGGTCTACGAAGTCATGCCCGACGAGCACACCATCCACGTCTTGCGCATGTGGACCCACTACGAGTGACGCATGAAACTCCCGCTGTGAGCAGCGGGCACCTGAGGGATGGAATGATGGACCCACTCCCACGAAAGGCGCCGCACCCATGACCTACGCCGAACGACTCAAGGCACTCACCGAGGAGCGCGGCGCGCTGTGCGTCGGGATCGACCCGCACGCCCAGTCCCTGGCCCACTGGGGCCTGGACGACGACGTCGCCGGCCTCGAGGCCTTTGCTCGGGGCATCGTCGAAGTGCTGGGGGAGCGGGTGGCGGTCTTCAAGCCCCAGTCCGCCTTCTACGAGGTCCACGGATCGGCTGGCATCGCCGTGCTGGAACGACTGCTGGAAGACATCCGCCAGGCCGGGGCGCTCAGCGTCCTGGACGTGAAGCGCGGTGACATCGGCTCCACCATGGCCGGCTATGCCCGCGCCTACCTTGCCGACGAGGCCTCCCTGCGCGCCGACGCGATCACCCTGAGCCCCTACCTGGGGTTCGAGTCCCTGCGTCCGGCGATCGACCTCGCGCACGAGACCGGCCGTGGCATCTACGTGTTGGCCCGCACGTCCAACCCCGAGGGCGGCCAGGTGCAGCTCAGCAAGGGTGATGACGGACGGGTCGTGGCCCAGCAGGTGATCGACGATGCCGCGGCCGAGAACGCCCGCTCGGGCCAGAACGCCCTCGGTCTGGTCGTCGGCGGTACCCACGCCGACGCCGGTGTCGACGTCTCGCACTTCAACGGCTCGATCCTGGTGCCCGGCATCGGCGCCCAGGGCGGGACCATCGAGGGCCTGCGCGGCATCTTCGGTGACGCCGTCGACCTGCTGCTGCCATCCGCGAGCCGCGAGGTCGCCCATGGTGGGCCCTCTGTCGAGGGCCTGGTGGACCGCGTCCAGACATTGCTCGGACGCTGACAGCACTCGCACCGTGCCCGGACCCCGCCAAAGGGGTGCACTGACGCGCAAGTGCTTGTAGTTTGTGCATTGACCCGGGAATCGACGCCCGGGCACATGGATGAAATGGAGAAGGTCGTGGCGATTCCTACACTCTCCCCGGAGCAGTTGCAGGCCGCTCGGGAGGCCGCAACACAGGCACGTCGTGCACGCGCCGAACTGAAGGTCCAGGTGCGCTCGGGGCAGCTGAGCCTGACCCAGGCGCTCGATGCGGCCGCACAGGACGACGTGCTCGCGCACGTCAAGGTTGTCGACCTGCTCAAGGCGATGCCGCGCGTCGGAGACAAGCGCGCCGCGGAGATCATGGAGCGACTCGAGATCGCGGCGAACCGCCGCGTTCGCGGCCTCGGTCGTCACCAAGTGGCGGGACTCAAGGCCGAGTTCGAGTGAGCGACCCAGCCACCACGGCTGGGTCTGCCCCGCGTGTCTTCGTCGTCTCCGGGCCCACTGCAGTGGGCAAGGGGACGGTTGTCGCATGCCTGAAGCGGCTCCACCCGGAGGTCTTCGTCAGCGTCTCGGCCACCACCCGGCCGCCGCGGCCCGGTGAGGTGGAGGGCGTTCACTACCACTTCGTCGACGACGTCGCCTTCGACGACCTAGTCGCCCACGACGGCCTGCTGGAATGGGCGGTCGTCCACGGGCGACACAGGTATGGCACCCCGCGCGCGGAGGTCGAGCGCGCCGTCGAGCAGGGACGGGTCGTCGTTCTCGAGATCGACCTGCAGGGCGCCGAGCAGGTGCGTCGCACCTACCCACAAGCCTGCCAGGTCTTCATCGACCCGCCCGACTGGGACGAGCTGGTGCGTCGACTGGTGGGCCGGGGAACCGAGACTCCCGAGCAGCAGGCCCGCCGGCTGGAGACCGCCCGGCGTGAGCTGGCGCTCGCCGAGGGCTTCGACCACCGCGTCACGAATCGCGAAGTCGATCAAACCGTGGCCGATTTGGTAGGCTTGTTTGGCTTGTGACCGCGCGTCCGGCCACGCCGTCACGGGGGTTTCCCCGTCTCGTCCGAAACGCCACATCTTTCGAAACGAAGGTTCACCTTGAGCAACCAGACACCTGAGGGCATCGTCAACCCGCCGATTGACGACCTGCTGGACTCCGTCGACTCGAAGTACCGCCTGGTGCTGTTCGCGGCCAAGCGCGCCCGTCAGATCAACGCCTACTACTCCCAGCTGGGCGAGGGCCTGCTCGAGAACGTGGGCCCGCTGGTCGAGACCGGCGTGCAGGAGAAGCCGCTGAGCATCGCCATGCGCGAGATCCAGGCGCACCAGCTCGAGTGCATCGAGATCGATCCCGAGGCCGAGTCCGCCGCGCGGGCCCAGGCTGCGGCCGATCCCGAGTTCAGCTTCGCCGATCCCTTCGGCGACCTCGACCCGGCCTGAGCCCAAGCCGCACAGACATGAACGCCACCGGCCACCTGCCTGGCGAACCCGAGGCCGCCGTGCCCCGGGTCGTCCTCGGGGTGGCCGGTGGCATTGCTGCCTACAAGTCGTGCGAGGTTGTACGACGGCTGCGTGACCACGGCGTCGTCGTCGACGTCGTGCCCACGCCCAGCTCGCTGAACTTCGTCGGCCTCGCCACCTGGCAGGCCCTGTCCGGGCGTCCGGTCGCCACCGACGTGTGGAGCGACATCACCGAGGTTCCGCACGTCCGTCTCGGCCAGCAGGCCGACCTCATCGTCGTCGCCCCGGCCACCGCCGACCTGCTCGCGCGCGCCGCCCAGGGTCGGGCGGACGACCTGCTCACCAATGTGCTGCTCACCGCGCGCTGCCCGGTGGTGATGTTCCCCGCGATGCACACCGAGATGTGGCAGCACGCCGCCACCACGGCGAACGTCGCCACCCTGCGCTCGCGCGGAGTGGTCGTGAAGGACCCCGCGTCCGGCCGGCTGACTGGCGCCGACATCGGGGCCGGACGGCTGCCCGAGCCGGCCGAGGTGGTCGACATCGTCCTGCAGCTGCTGGAGGGTGGCGCGGACGCTGCCCGCAAGGCGGCCGAACATGACCTGAGCGGACGTCGCGTCGTCATCTCCGCAGGCGGGACGCGCGAGTATCTCGACCCGGTCCGCTTCCTCGGCAACTCGTCCTCTGGCCTGATGGGCGTTGCCCTGGCACGCGAGGCCGCGCTGCGGGGTGCCGAGGTGACCCTGGTTGCGGCCCACGTCGAGACCGAACTGCCGAGCGGGGTGGTGATCGAGCGGGTCTCCAGCACCACAGACCTGCGTGACGCCATGGTCGGTCTCGCGCGGGACGCCGAGGTCGTGATCATGGCCGCCGCTCCTGCCGATTTCACCCCTGCGCAGGCCAGCGACACCAAGATCAAGAAGAACGGCGATGGCGGGTTGGACCTGGACCTCGTCCAGACGCCCGACGTGCTGGCCGGTCTGGCCGCCTCCAAGCCGGATGGGCAGGTGCTGGTCGGCTTCGCGGCCGAGACCGCGCCCGACCGGGAAGAGCTGATTGGGTTGGGACGCACCAAGCTTGCCCACAAGGGCTGCGACCTGTTGGTGCTCAACGACGTCTCCGGCGGGAAGGTCTTCGGGCTGGCGACCACCAGCGTGGTCGTGCTCGGGGCCGATGGACCCCTGTCCGCCGTGACCGGTTCCAAGTCCGCGGCCGCCGCCGCGATCATCGACGCAGCCGCCCAGCGGCTCGTCCCCAGAACGCCCCGCCAGGGGTAGCGCCCCGCCAGGGGCCAGTGGTCGGGCTTGTCGCCCGATGTGAAAACACACCAGGCCCCCTCGCCGAGGGGGCCGTACCGCAGGGCTCTTCGCCCCGCAGAAGGAGTACCACCGTGAGCAGACTGTTCACCTCGGAATCAGTCACCGAGGGACATCCCGACAAGGTCGCCGACGCCATCAGCGATGCCGTCCTCGACGCCATGCTCGAACAGGACCGCACTTCGCGCGTCGCCGTCGAGACCCTCGTCACCACCGGCCTGGTCGTCGTCGCCGGCGAGGTGACCACCGAGGCCTACGCCGACATCAATGGCCTGGCCCGTCAAACCGTCCTCGACATCGGCTACGACTCGTCCGAGAAGGGCTTCGACGGGCGCTCATGCGGCGTCACCGTCGCCATCGGCTCCCAGTCGCCCGACATCGCCCAGGGCGTTGACAAGGCCTACGAGAACCGTGAGGGCTCTGGCGATGAGCTTGACCTGCAGGGTGCCGGCGACCAGGGCCTGATGTTCGGTTACGCGTGCCGCGAGACCTCCTCGCTGATGCCGCTGCCGATCGACTTGGCGCATCGCCTCTCGGAGCAGCTCACGCAGGTCCGCAAGGATGGCACGCTGGACTACCTGCGTCCCGACGGCAAGACCCAGGTGACCATCGACTACGACCAGGACGGACGCCCGGTGGGTGTGGACACGATCGTCGTCTCCACCCAGCACGCTGAGGGCACCTCGATCGAGCGCACCATCACCCCCGACCTGATCAAGCACGTCATCGATCCGGTGTTGGCGCGCTACGAGCTCACCACCGAGGGCATCAAGACCTACGTCAACCCCACCGGCAAGTTCGTCATTGGCGGGCCGATGGGTGACGCGGGCGTGACCGGCCGCAAGATCATCGTCGACACCTACGGCGGCATGGCCCGCCACGGTGGCGGTGCCTTCTCCGGCAAGGACCCGTCCAAGGTTGACCGTTCCGCCGCCTATGCGATGCGGTGGGTGGCCAAGAACGTCGTCGCGGCCGAGCTGGCCGACCGCTGCGAGGTGCAGGTGGCCTACGCCATCGGCAAGGCTGCCCCGGTTGGTTTCTACATCGACACCTTCGGTACCGCGAAGTTCGACGAGGAGAAGATCAAGGCCGCCGTGCTGGACGTCTTCGACCTGCGCCCGGCCGCGATCGTGCGCGACCTGGATCTGCTCAACACCCGCTACTCGACCTTCACTGCCTACGGCCACTTCGGCCGTGAACTGCCCGGGATGAACTGGGAGCGGACCGACCGGGTCGAGGCGCTGCGAGCCGCAATCTGAGGCTGGCCAGCCGCCTCACCGGGAGCGAGAAGGCAGTACCCACGAGCAGACCCAGGGCAATCGCCGCGACGAGCACCAGGACCGCGACGAGGCTCTGGGTCTGTCCCGTTCCCAGCCCGACGGACGTGATGCCGAGCAGACCGAGCGTCCCGGGGACGAGCAGCCAGAAGGACGGCAGGAAGACGATCAGGCGGGGGACGTCGAACCGCGTCTCGATCCAGCTGGCGAGGAAGCTGGCGATCGCGCCGCCGGCGAAGGCACCCACCGGAACGGTCGGCCAGTGGTGCTGACCATTGGCCTGGGCGACGTAGGTGGCCACCAGGACGGGCGCGACATAGGCGAGCATCCGCATCGGGAGTGCCTCCGACCAGCAGATGCCGAAGGCGATTGCGGCGACGCCCAGCGGGGGAGCCCACCAACCCAGCTCGTCGATCCGCAGGTTGGTCAGTTGGGAGGAGGGAAAGCCGAGCAGCAGTGCCGCGGAGACCGTACCCAGGGCTGCCAACAGCAGCTGAACCAGGCCGAAGGCCGCCCGGGCACCGCCGGAGACCATCGCTCCGGTGGCCAGTTCGGCCATCGCGGTGGACAACAGGGCGCCTGGCAGCAGGATGGCCACCGGGCAGATCAGCGTGCGCAGGGGTCCGTCCATCCAGCCCTGTTGGGTGCACCACAAGATGATGAGCGACACGGCCAAGGTGGCGACGACGGGCAGCAGGGCAGCCAGCAGCGCGTGCCGTGCTGACAGGCGGGTGAGCAGGGTGACGAGCAGGGAACAGCCAGCGACCAGCGCGACATTCGTCCAACCGGGCTGCATGACCAGGCAGATGCCCAGCGCCACCAGCATGTTGCCCCAGTAGCTCGCCCACACGCCGTAGGTGTGCGGCTTGCGGCGGATCTGCGCGAGCCTGGCGACGGCCTGGGCGACGGTCAGGCGTCCGGCCATCAACTGCTGGCGCACCTCGGCGGCGGCATAGGACTGGTCCAGCCGGAATGGGCCTTCATTGCGCTCGATCGACGCGGGCCCGCCGGAGGTGAGGGAGAGCATGACGGTGGTCGGCAGCGCGCTGACCTGGACATTGGGGTAGCCGAGGTGTCGTCCGACGAGTTTCACGTCGGCCTCGGCGTCGGTGACGGTGGCGCCTCCGGCGACCAGCGCGACACCCAGGTAGCCCAGCAGCCGGCGGGTGTCGTCGTCGGAGAAGTCATTCACGCGGACACGATAGCGACCACTTCGTTCCCCGAACCTGGTGCCCCGAACGTTCCCCGAGCGCGCAACAACCGCCCCCGAGCCTGTGGAGGAGTTGTCTGGCCCACCGCCTAGCATCGAGGCCATGGAGTCACAGGACGCGTTGCTGGCGGGGGCCCCACCCGCGCGGGGCATCGCGCGGGTGGCCCTCGACGTCCCATTGCCGCACCTGGACCGCTTCTTCGACTACGAGGTCGCACCAACCGATGAGGCGGACGCCGTGGTCGGCGCCCGGGTGCGGACGCGCTTCGCCGGGCAACTGCGCGACGGCTTCATCGTCGAACGTCCGACCAGCACCGATGTCGCCGGACGCCTGTCTCCGCTGGGCAAGGTGGTCTCCGCGGAATCGGTCCTCGGACCCACCCAGATCGCGCTCGTGCGCGCGGTGGCTGACCACTGCGCCGGAAGCTTCGCGGACGTGATGCGGCTCGCGGTGCCACCGCGGCACGCCGCCACCGAGAAGGCCGAGCGCAAGCCCTGGCCGGAGCCCTCGCTGCCAGAGGGTCCGCTGCCAGGAGGTGCCCCGGCCGGGCCGCTGGGCGGCTACCCGTGCGGCACGGAGATGCTCGACTCCCTGGCCTCCGGCGGCACCGGTCGTTGGTTCTGGCAGGTGGCGGCCTCGACGGCGCACGATCCGTGGGTGGGCCTGGTGCAGGCGACGGTCGCGACGTTGCGGTCTGGACGAGGAGTGCTGGTGCTCGTCCCCGACATCAAGGACCTCAACGGCCTGCGTGAACGACTCGGCAGCGCCATCGGTGCATCGTCGGTCGCCGTGCTGCACGCCGACCTCGGCCAGGCCGCTCGTTATCGGAACTTCCTGGCCCTGTCCCGCGGTGAGGCACGCGTCGTCATCGGCACCCGGGCTGCCGCCTTCGCCCCGATGCGGAACCTCGGCCTGACGGTTTTGTGGGACGACGGCGACGACCTGTGGTCCGAGCCCCGGGCCCCCTACTTCCACGCCCGCGATGTCGCCGCGATCCGTTCCACCCAAGAGCGCTGCGCGCTGCTGTTCGCGGGCCACGCCCGCAGTTGCGAGATGGAGTCGTGGATCGAGCGGGGCTGGGTGACGCCGGTGGCCCTCGAACCGGGCCTCGCGCGGCGGGAGGCGCCCGCGATCCGGGCCGCCGCCGATTCCGACAAGGCCTTGGAGCGGGACCCATTGGCGGGCAGCATCCGGTTGCCGCAGCTGGTCTTCGAGACGATCCGGGCCGGTCTCGCCGCAGGTCCGGTGCTGGTGCAGGTGCCGCGCGCTGGCTACCTCGTCGCCCTGTCCTGCCAGACCTGCCGCACGGGCGTCCGGTGCCCCCACTGCCAAGGTCCGGTGACGTCCAAACGCAGGGCCGACGGGCAGCAGTTGTCCTGCGGCTGGTGCGGGAAGATCGTCACCGGTTGGCGCTGCCCGAGCTGCGGTGACCACCGCCTCCGCGCCCCCGTCGTCGGCGCCGACCGGACGGCCGAGGAGCTGGGGCGGGCCTTCGCCGGAACGCGCGTCGTCGACTCGTCCGGCGGAACGGTCGTCCCGGAGATTCCCGACGAACCCGCCCTGGTGATCGCAACCCCCGGCGGTGAACCACACGCCCCGACCGGCTATGCGGCGGCCGTCCTGCTGGACGCCATGCAGCTGCTGGGACGACTGGACCTGAGGGCGGGGGAGGAGGCGCTGCGACGCTGGCTCAACGCGGCGGCACTGGTGCGTCCGGGCTCAGCGGGCGGAACCGTCGCCATCGTGGGGCCCGCGAACGACCGGACGCTGCAGGCCCTGGTCCGGCTCGACCCGGCCGGGTTCGCGCGGCGCGAGCTGGCGGAGCGGTTCGAGGCCCGGTTCCCACCGGCCGTGAAGTTCGTGACCCTGGAGGGGCGCCGCTCGGCGCTGGACGAGATGCTGGCCGCGACCGCCCTGCCAGAGGTCAGCGAGGTGCTCGGCCCGGTGCCCACCACCGAGGCGGACGTCGACCGGCTGGTGCTGCGTACGCCCTTGTCCCACGGACGTGAACTGACCCGTGCGGTGAAAGCCGCCAGCGCTGTGCGGTCGGCGAAGAAGATGGAGGGCTCGGTGCGCGTCCGCGTCGATCCCGCCCAGCTCGCCTGACCCGTCGTCGCCCGAATCGCGCCCGAGCCGCCCGGTAGGATCAGCCGGTGCGCATCGTCTTCGCTGGAACCCCTGAACCTGCCGTCCCCTGCCTGGTCGCCCTCGTGGCGGCCGGGCACGAGGTGGTCGGCGTGGTCACCCGTCCCGATGCACCGGCCGGCCGCGGCAAGAAGCTGACCGCATCGCCGGTCGCGCTGAAGGCCGAGGAACTGGGCCTCGAGGTCGTCAAGCCCGCGCACCCCCGCGACGAGGACTTCGTCGGCTGGCTCACCGAGAAGGCCCCGGAGGTCTGCCCGGTGGTGGCCTACGGTGCGCTGGTTCCCGACCACGTGCTCACCATTCCCACACACGGCTGGGTCAACCTGCACTTCTCGCTGCTGCCCGCCTACCGCGGCGCGGCACCCGTGCAGCGGGCGGTGATGGCCGGCGACATGCTCACCGGCGCGACCACCTTCGAACTCGTCCATGAACTCGACGCCGGCGACGTGTACCGCGCGATCACCGAGGAGATCGACGTCCTGGACACCGCTGGTGACCTGCTCGACCGGCTGGCCGTTCGTGGTGCCGAGCTGATGGTCGCCACGCTGGCCGACATCGAGGCCGGACGTCGACCCGTCCCGCAGGCGCCCGATGGTCTCTCGCTGGCACCCAAGGTGACCGTGGACGAGGTGCGCATCGACTGGACCAACCGAGCCTCCCGGATTGCCGCCCTGGCCCATGGCGCGAACCCGAACCCCGGAGCCTGGACCACCTACGACGGTGAGCGCTTCAAGGTGCTGCTTGCCCAGCCGACCCGACTGGACGAACCGCTGGACCCCGGTGAACTTCGCGCCACCAAGAAGGCCCTGTTCGTCGGCACCGGAGGTGGTTCGCTGGAGTTGCTGCGCGTCCAGGCGCACGGCAAGAAGGAGATGTCCGGCGCAGACTGGGCCCGCGGCGTGCGGCTCGGCAGCGACCCCGAGCGGACGGAGCGTTTCGCATGACCGATCGGTTCATCGACCTGGCCCGGATGGCGGCCTTCGACACCCTGCGCGACGTGCACGCGTCCGGCGCCTACACGAACCTCGCGCTGGCCGAGCAGACCCGCGCCCACGACCTTGACCGGCAGGAGGCGGCGCTGGCGACCGAGTTGGTCAACGGCACCTCCCGCTGGATGGGCACCTACGACCGCATCATCGAGACTGCCGCTGGCCGGACGCTCGACAGCCTGCAGCCCGCCATCGTGGACGTGCTGCGCCTGGGCACCCACCAGCTGCTCGGCATGCGCACCCCGACGCACGCGGCGGTGTCGACCTCGGTGGACCTGGCCGGAGTGGCGCTGGGGGAGCGGACGACGGGTGTGGTCAACGCGATCATCCGCAAGGTCGCCGCGCACGACTTCGACGAGTGGCTCCACATCATCACCGACGGCATGGGGGAGATGGGGGCGCTCGCGCTGCGCACCGGCCACCCGCGCTGGATCGTGGACGCCTGGGCCGCGGTGCTGCCGTCCAAGGAGCTGGCGGACGCGCTGGCCGCGGACAATGTCCCGCCGGTGCCGACGCTCGTCATCCGTCCCGGGTACTCGACGCTCGAGGAGCTCGTCGCCGCCGGGGGCACCGAAACCCAGTACTCGCCCTTCGGCGCGACCCGCGAGGGCAACCCCGCTGATGTCCCCGCCGTCAGGCAACGCCGGGCCGGTGTCCAGGACGAGGGCTCGCAGCTGGTCGCGCTCGCCCTGTCACGGGCCGAGGCCCCGGACGGACGCTGGCTCGACCTGTGCGCCGGCCCCGGCGGCAAGGCTGCCCTGCTCGCCGGGCTGGCCCGGCAGGCGGGGACCACCCTGCTGGCCAACGAGGTGCACGAGCACCGCGCGGAACTGGTGCGCAAGGCGGTGCGGGCCTATCCACACGGCACCGTCGAGATCGTCGTGGGCGACGGCACCGAGCCCACCTGGGAGCTGGCTTCGTTTGCGCGGGTGATGGCCGACGTCCCCTGCTCCGGGTTGGGGTCCCTGCGTCGTCGTCCCGAGTCACGGTGGCGCCGGGAGACCCAGGACGTCCGGGAACTGCGCGAGGTCCAGGTAGGGCTGCTGCGTGCGGCGATCGCGTCGGCCAAGCCCGGTGGCGTGGTGGCCTACGTCACCTGTTCCCCGCACAAGGCCGAGACCTCCGACATCGTTCGCACCGTGCTGGACGGCGACCTCGACCGCGAGGTGGAGGTGTTGGACGCCGCGTCCTTCCTGCCCGAGGTGTCCGACTGCCGTGCGCTGACCGACGAGCGCTTCGTCCAGTTGTGGCCCCATCGGCACGGCACGGACGCGATGTTCCTGGCGCTGCTCCGGGTGAGCTGACCGGCCTCTCGTTCCCCGAGCCCGCCCACGTTCCCCGAGCCTGTCCAGGGGCCCTGCGGCCAGCCGTCGCGAGACCCGAAGGGGTGTGCCGGGATCGTCGCCGACGCTCCTAGTGTGGCCGCACACCCGAACCCGAGGAGGCCGACATGTCGGAGAACCAGAACATCGAGATCGACGAGACCGAGGGCACCTCGCTGGACGAGCTCAACGACGAGGGCGCCGGGCTGGGCGACACGCCTGAGGCGCCGTCCAGCTTCGAGCCCGAGGAGCCGGAGCACCCCGCCGACGACAAGTGAGTCGTCGCGTCGCCGAGTGCTGCTGGGAATCGGACGTGAGCTGACCACATCGGCGCGTGGATCGTTCCAATGAGTTGATTCGTCCGATTTTCAGCAGCGCCGACACCACCGGCCGCAGCAACGCGGAGCCCAAGATCACCAGGCCACCGTGCCGCCCTCTGGCACGCTCACCGCGACCTGGCCGTCGGCGAGCTCCACCACGGGGGTGCCGGCCACGATCAGGTCGGCCCGCTCCCACGGGCGGTCCTGACGGAAGTGCGCCCGCTCGTGACCCATCCACTCGTGCCAGAAGGCGACCGTCTGCTCATGGTCACCGTTGACGCCCGACTCGTCGTCCCGGGCGATGCCGCGTCGCTCTGATTCTGCGAAGTCGGACTGCACCCAGACCACGACGTCCAGCAGGTCGGCCACGTCACGCAGCGCCGCGCCGGTTCCCTCGACCACGACCATGCTGGTGCCCGCCGGGATGTCCACGGCGCCCTTGCGTCCACGGGCCGGCCATTGCGGCGGGACCAGCTGGGCAGCGCCGGCCTCGTGGAGCTCGGTGAGCAACTGCCGGAGCAGGTGGCCCCACCCGAAGAAGGGTTCGTGCCAGGCGAGGTCATCGGTGGGGACGACGACCGAGCCGGGGACCACGTCGCGCAACTGGTCAGCGAAGGTGGACTTGCCGCTGGCCCCGTGGCCGTCCACGGCCAGCACCACCGGGCGGCCGGCCACGTCGCCGGCTCGTCGCATTAGCTGTCCCGCCAGGTCAGGGATGTCCACGGCCCGCCAACCGTCGAAGGCTGGTTCGCCGTCCACCAGGTGCATCGTCATGGCCCGATCCTGTCAGGTCGGGCCGTCGTCAACATGGTTAGGCTGACGCCATGGCCCCGCGCATCACACCCAGCATCCTGAACGCCGACCTGTCGAACCTGATGGGAGAGATGGGCAAGATCCCCAGCGCCGACGGCGTGCACCTGGACGTGATGGACAACCACTTCGTCCCGAACATGACCTTCGGGCTGCCGGTGGTCGAGTGCATCCGCAAGAACACGGACGCCTTCTTGGACGTCCACCTGATGATCGCCAACGCCGACCGCTGGGCGCCCGCCTTCGCCGAGGCCGGCGCGGAGAGCGTCACCTTCCACGTGGAGGCCGCCGACGCCCCGATCCGGCTGGCTCGCGAGATCCGCAAGCAGGGTGCCCGCGCGTCGATGGCGCTCAAGCCCGCGACCCCGATCGAGCCCTACGCGGACATGTTGGGTGAGCTGGACATGGTGCTGCTGATGACCGTCGAGCCTGGTTTCGGTGGCCAGAAGTTCCTCGACCTGGTGCTCCCGAAGATCCGTCGGACGCGCGAACTGGTTGCCAGGACCGGTCAGGAGATCTGGATCCAGGTGGACGGCGGCGTCTCGCTGGAGACGATCGAGCGCTGCGCCGAGGCCGGCGCCGACACCTTCGTCGCCGGCTCGGCCGTCTTTGCTGCCAGCGACCCGGACGCAATGGTCAACTCCTTGCGGGACAAGGCCATCTCCGCCTGCGCGCACTGAGCTGACCCGAGGACGGCGAGAGGATCAGCCGCCCAGCCCGGTGCCGACGCGACGCGCCGCCTCGATCCATGGGTGGTCCAGCGGGACGTACTTGACCTTGCCCGCGACCCGGTCGAGCGGAACGGCCTCGGTGCCTTCGCCGCGCGAGGCGACCATGACACCGAACTGCCCGTGGGCGACCAGCTCCGCACCCTTGGTGCCCAGCCGGGTGCCGAGCAGCCGGTCGTGGGCGTTCGGGGTACCACCACGCTGGACATAGCCCAGGATCGATACCCTCGACTCCAGCCCGGTCGCGGCTTCCAGCTCGCGCGCGATCCGGAAGGTGCTGTCGCGGTGGGAGTCCTCGATGGTGGCCTTGTGCTTCTTGGCGGCCGAGACCTGTTCATCCGTCTTGGCGGCCCGCAACAGCGCCTCCGCGGCCGCGATCTCCGCGGCCTCCTCGACATTGCGCGCACCCTCGGCTACCGCGACGACGCTGAAGCTTGAGCCCCGCCGCTGACGGGCCCGGACCGTCTCGGCGATCGACTCGATCGTGTACGGGATCTCGGGCAGCAGGACGATGTCCGCACCGCCCGCGATGCCGGAACCGAGGGCGAGCCAACCGGCGCGGTGGCCCATGATCTCGGCCAGGATGATCCGGTGGTGGCTGTGCGCGGTGGAGTGCAGCCGGTCGATGGCCTCGGTCGCGATCTCCAGCGCCGTGGAGAAGCCGAAGGAATCGTCGGTCTCGACGATGTCGTTGTCGATCGTCTTGGGCAGGTGGATCACGTTCAGCCCGGCCTTGGCCAGGCGGTTCGCGTTCTTCGCGGTGCCACCACCACCGAGGCAGACGAGGGCGTCCAACTCGTTCTTCTCGTAGTTCTCGACGATGGTCGGGATCATGTCGCGCACCTCACCATCGATGCTCATCCGGTGCACCTTGTCGCGGCTGGTGCCCAGGATGGTGCCGCCGATGGTGAGGATGCCCGACAGGGCCGAGCCGTCCAGCGGGATCGTGTTGTTCGTGGCCAGGCCGCGCATGCCGTCGCGGAAGCCGACGAGCTCCATGCCGTACTCGCCGATAGCGGTCTTGCCGAAACCCCGGATCGCCGAGTTGAGACCCGGGGCGTCGCCCCCGGCGGTGAGGATTCCGACGCGCTTGGCCTTCTTGCTGGTCATGGCTGCCTTCCTGATCGGTGTCAGCCAAGCCTAGGCGTGATTCAGGCTTCGAGCTCGGCGATGTCCTCATCCGACAGGACGACGTCGCGGGTCGCCGTGTTCTCCTGGAGGTGCGCCACTGAGCTCGTCCCCGGGATCAACAGGAGGTTCTCCGCGTGGTGGAGCAGCCAGGCCAGGCCGATCTGCGCGGGGGTGTGGCCCAGACGTTCCGCGACCGCGACGACCTGCGGCGCCTGGTCCACCCGCGGGAACCAGCCGAAGGCCGAGCCGAGCGGGAAGTAGGGAACGTAGGCGATGCCCTTGTCACGGCACAGTTCCAGCGTCGGCTCGTCGTCGCGGGCGAGCAGGTTGTAGGCATTCTGGACGCACACCGCACCCGCCTCGATGGCCTGCGCCGCCTGTTCGGTGGTGACGGTGCTGACGCCGAAGTTCTCGATCGCACCCTCGTCGACGAGCTGGCGCATCGCGTCCAGCTGCTCGACGAAGGGAACGGGCTGGTAGTCGGCCGGAGCGTGGTCGTCCTTCGGCATGACGCGCAGGTTCATCACGTGCAGGCGGTCGATGCCGAGGGTCTCGAGGTTCTCGTGGGTGCCGCGGATCAGCGCCTCGGGCGTCTGGTCGGGGTTCCAGCTGCCGTCCTCGCCGCGCACGCTACCGACCTTGCTGACCAGCACCAGGTCGGACGAATAGGGGTGCAGCGCCTCGCGGATCAGCTGGTTGGCGACGTGCGGCCCGTAGAACTCGGAGGTGTCGATGTGGTTGATGCCGAGCTCGACCGCCTGGCGCAGCACCGCAATCGCCTGGTCGTGGTCGCGCGGGGGTCCCATGACCCCGGGGCCGGGGAGCTGCATGGCTCCGAAACCGACGCGGCCGATCCGGTGGCCGCCCATCGTGAAGAACTTGTCCATGGCGCCATCAAAGCACCTGCGTGAAGTCGCAGGCTTGCCCAAAGAAGCCCATTGGGCTCGAGGAACGGTCAGGGAGCCAGGATCGGGAATCGTCCGGTGGTGCTACTTGCCCTGGCCGCGGCGGCGCAGGTAGCGCTGGAACTCGGCCGCGATGGCGTCACCGGTGGCCTCGGGGAGTTCCTCCTCGTCCTGCCGGGCCTCCAGCCGAGCGATGTACTCGGCGATGTCGGGGTCCTCGGCGGCGAGTTCGTCCACGCCGCGGTGCCAGGCCTGGGCCTGCTCGGGCAGGTCGGCCAGGTCGAGCGCCTCGTCCAGCAGGTCTTCGATCCGGGTGACCAGCGCCAGTGTTGCGGGCGGGTTCGGGGGCTCGCTGACGTAGTGCGGCACCGCCGCCCACAGGCTCACCACGGGCAGCCCGGCCCGTCGGCAGGCCTCGGAGACGACCCCGGTGATGCCGGTTGGCCCCTCGTAATCGCTCATCTCCAGCCCAAGCTTGCTGGCCAGTTCGGCGTCGTCGGTGGTCCCGGAGACGGCAACCGGACGCGAATGGGGCGAGTCGGACAGCATCGCGCCCATCACGATCACCAGCTCCGGACGGACGGTGCGCAGCGCGCTCACCAGCGACTGGCTGAAGGCGCGCCAGCGGAAGTTCGGCTCCGGCCCTTGCACCAGCACCAGGTCGCGGCTGGGCAGGTGCGCGATCGACAACCGCAATGCGGGCCAGATGATCTCGCTGTGCGAACCATCCTTGACGACCATCGGCCGGTTCACCTGGAAGTCGTAGTAGTCCTCACCGTCCACCTCGAAGACCATCTCGGCGTCGTAGCTCGAAGCGAGGTGGTCGACGGCGGCCGTCGCAGCGTCCGCGGCGTCGTTCCAGCCGTCGAAGGCGAGGATGGCTACCGGTCGGCGCAGGTTCGACAACGACTCAGACATGCATGCCAGCCTAGCCCCGCGCCGCCTGCGCGCCCGTGCACGACAGTCCCAGCGCGTTGACACGGGTCCTGCAGCCCTTGCCGCACCCCATATCCTTCCGCCATGACCACATTTCGTGACCTGCTTCACACCCGCGTCCTCGTCGCCGATGGGGCGATGGGCACGATGCTGCAGGCCGCGGACCTCACCATGGCCGACTTCGAGGACCTCGAGGGCTGCAATGAGGTGCTCAACAGCACCCGTCCGGATGTGATCGCCGACATCCACCGCGCCTACTTCGCTGCTGGGGCGGACATGGTCGAGACCAACACCTTCGGAGCCAACCTGTCGGCGCTGGGGGAGTACCAGATCGCCGACCGCATCGAGGAGCTGGCAGAGGCCGGCGCGCGGATCGCCCGCGAGGTCGCCGACGAGTTCTCCACCCTGGACCGTCCCCGATTCGTGCTGGGCTCCATCGGCCCCGGCACCAAGCTGCCGACCCTGGGACACCTCACCTTCGCCGAACTGCGCGACGCCTACATGCGCCAGGTGCGCGCCATGGTCGCCGGCGGGATCGACGCCGTCCAGATCGAGACCAGCCAGGACCTGCTGCAGGCCAAGGCGGCCGTGATCGCCACCAAGCGGGTCCGCGCCGAGCTGGGCGTCGACCTGCCGGTGCTGGTCAACATCACTGTGGAGACCACGGGCACCATGCTGCTGGGCTCCGAGATCGGCGCGGCGCTGACCAGCCTCGAACCCCTTGGAGTGGACGTCATCGGGCTCAACTGCGCCACCGGTCCCGCCGAGATGGGCGAGCACCTGCGCCATCTGGCCAAGCACTCCCGCGCGGGTGTCGGCTGCATGCCCAATGCCGGGCTACCCGTGCTGGGGCCCAATGGCGCGAGGTATCCGCTCGAACCGGAGGGCCTCACCGACGCCCTCGACCGCTTCGCCACCGATTTCGGCCTCTCGGTGGTCGGCGGCTGCTGCGGCACCACGCCCGAGCACATCCGACAACTCGCCGAACGCGTCGGTGGGCGTCCGGTCGTCGAACGCAGCGTCGAACACGTCAACGCAGCGTCCTCGCTGTACTCCGAGGTGCCCTTCGACCAGGACGCGAGCTACCTGTCCATCGGCGAGCGGACGAATGCGAACGGCTCAAAGGCTTTCCGCGAGGCGATGCTGGCCGAGAACTGGGACGAATGCATCGACATCGCCCGCGCCCAGGTGCGCGACGGCGCCCACCTGCTCGACCTGTGCACCGACTACGTCGGACGCGACGGGACGCGCGACATGCGCGAGCTGGCCGGACGCTTCGCCACCGCCGTCACGCTGCCGGTCGTCCTCGACTCCACCGAGCCCGAGGTCATCGAGGCGGGCCTGGAGTCCCTCGCAGGGCGTTGCGTCATCAACTCGGTGAACTTCGAGGACGGCGACGGACCCGACTCCCGCTACCAGCGCGTGATGCCGATCATCGCCGAGCACGGCGCCGGCGTGGTCGCGCTCACCATCGACGAGGAGGGTCAGGCCCGCACCGCCGAGTGGAAGGTGCGCGTCGCGGCTCGCCTGATCGACGACCTCACCCAGAACTGGGGCCTCGAGGTCGGCGACATCCTCGTCGACTGCCTCACGTTCCCGATCGCCACCGGCCAGGAGGAGACCCGCCGCGACGGGCTCGAGACGATCAACGCGATCCGTGAGCTGAAGCAGCGCTACCCCGATGTGCACACCACGCTCGGCGTCTCCAACATCTCCTTTGGCCTGAACCCGGCCGCCCGGGTGGTGTTGAACTCGGTCTTCCTGCACGAGTGTGTCGCCGCCGGCCTTGACTCGGCGATCGTGCACACCGCCAAGATCGTCCCGATGGACCGCATCCCCGACGAGCAGCGCGAGGTCGCCCTGGACCTCGTCCACGACCGTCGTCGTCCGGCCACCGACACCGAACCGGCCTACGACCCGCTGACCCGCTACCTGGAGCTCTTCGAGGGCGTCACCGCTGCCGACGTCCGCGCCACCCGGGCGGCCGAACTCGCGTCCCTGCCACTGGGGGAACGGCTGCAGCGTCGCATCGTCGACGGCGAGGCCAAGGGCCTGGAAGCCGACCTGGACGAGGCGCTCGCGTCCAAGCCCGCCCTCGACATCATCAACGAGGACCTGCTGGCCGGCATGAAGACCGTCGGTGAGCTGTTCGGCTCGGGCCAGATGCAGCTGCCCTTCGTCCTGCAGAGCGCAGAGGTGATGAAGAACGCCGTCGCCTACCTCGAACCGCACATGGAGGTCGCCGACGACACCTCTGGCAAGGGGACGATCGTGCTGGCGACCGTGAAGGGTGATGTGCACGACATCGGCAAGAACCTTGTCGACATCATCGTCTCCAACAACGGCTACAAGGTCGTCAATCTGGGCATCAAGCAGCCGATCGCCGCCATCGTGGAGGCCGCCGAGACCAACTCCGCCGACGCCATCGGCATGAGCGGCCTGCTGGTGAAGTCGACGATGGTGATGAAGGACAACCTCGCCGAACTGGATGCGCAAGGGCTGGGCACCAAATACCCGATCCTCCTCGGCGGTGCCGCGCTGACCAGGGCCTACGTCGAGCACGACCTGAACGACGCCTTCACCGGTGACGTCCGCTACGCCAAGGACGCCTTCGAGGGTCTGGCCCTGATGGACGCCGTGATGGCAGTCAAGCGGGGGGTGCCGGGCGCAGCGCTGCCCGCGATCAAGCCCCGCCGGGTGCCCAAGGGGCCGACGATCGAGATCGCCGAACCAGAACTCGGCGTGCGCTCCGACGTCGCCCGTCCGACCCCGGCCGGCGGCGTGGACGTCCCGACCCCGCCGTTCTGGGGGACGCGGGTCGTCAAGGGCATCAAGACCGCCGAGGTCGCCGCGTGGCTGGATGAGCGCGCCACCTTCCTGGGCCAGTGGGGCCTGAAGTCGGCCCGCGACGGCGCCTCCTACGAGGAATTGGTGGAGACCGAGGGACGTCCGCGCCTGCGGATGTGGATGGACCGCATCCACACCGACCGGCTGGCCGAGTTCGCGGTCGTGCACGGCTACTTCCCGGTGCATTCGCAGGATGAGACGCTCATCGTCCACGACCCCGACGACCTGGAGCGCGAGGTGACCCGGTTCACCTTCCCGCGCCAGCGTCGCGATCGCCGGCTGTGTCTGGCCGACTTCTTCCGCGACAAGGACGAGTTCGACGAGTTCGGGCCGGACGTGTTGGCGATGCAGCTGGTCACCATGGGTTCCGCGGTGGCGCAGGAGACCGGACGACTGTTCGCGCAGAACTCCTACCGCGACTACCTGGAGCTGCACGGCCTGAGCGTCCAGCTGACCGAGGCGCTGGCCGAGTACTGGCACGCCCGGACGCGCGAGGAGCTCGGCTACGCGGCGACTGAGTCGGACGTCGACGGGGCGATCCGCGACCAGCACTACCGCGGTTCTCGCTACTCCTTCGGCTACCCGGCCTGCCCGGATCTGGAAGACCGCGCCAAGCTCGTGGACCTGCTGCACCCGGAGCGCATCGGCGTCACCCTCTCGGAGGAGCTGCAGCTGCACCCCGAGCAGTCGACCGACGCGATCGTGGTCCACCACCCGGAGGCGAAGTACTTCAACGCCAAGTGAGGCCAGTTGCGGCGCACGGGTGAGGCGGCGGGGGTCTGCGAGAATGGTCACACCATGACCTTGCAGACTCCCGCCGCCGTCCTGTTCGACTTCGACTCCACGCTGGTGGACACCGAACCCCTGTGGATCGAGTCCGAACTCGCCCTCGCCACCGCCCACGGCATTCCCTGGAGCGAGGCCGATTCGCACGCCCACGTCGGCAAGTCGATCCCGACGCTGTGCGCGGCGATGGTGGCCCGCAGCGACGACCCCGAACTCACCTGGGAGCAGCTGAGCGACGAACTCGTCGAGATCCAGGTGGCCAAGTGCGTCGCCAAGGGCGGTGACCTGTTCCGCCCCGGCGCGCGTGAACTGGTCGAGCAGGTTCGCGAGGCGGGGATCCCGCACGCGCTGGTCTCTTCCAGCTACCGCCACATCATCGACGCGATCCTCGAAACCCTGCCCGACATGGGGTTCGGCGCGATCGTCGGCGGTGACGAGGTGGAACACAACAAGCCGCACCCCTACCCCTACGAGCACGCGGCGCGGCTTCTGGGCGTCGATGCGACCGAGTGCCTGGTGATCGAGGATTCGGTCTCCGGTTCGCACTCCGGTCAGGCCGCCGGTGCCGTGGTGCTGACCATCCCGGCCATCGTCGAGATCCATGCAGAACCCGGGCGGGTGGTGCTGCCAACCCTGGCCGGCGTCGGCGTGGACGACCTGTCGCGCATCTTCAGCACCGAGCGGGAGCGCGTGAACACGCTGTCGGGCGTGCGCACCGGGCCGCTGCGGGCGGGGGAGCGGGTCACGCTGACAGACCCGAAGGGCCGGCGCCACTCGATCCTGCTGACGCCGGGAAAGGGCTTCCAGACCACCAAGGGCGGCTTCAGCCATGACGACCTGATCGGGCGTCCGCAGGGCATCACCGCCACCACCAAGCAGGGCCTGACCTTCTTGGTGATGCGCCCGCTGATGAGCGACTACATGGTGGCGATGCCGCGCGAGGCGGCCGTCATCTATCCCAAGGACGCCGCACAGATCATCATGTGGGCCGACATCTTCCCCGGCGCGCGGGTGCTGGAGGCAGGGGTTGGTTCCGGTGCGCTGTCGATCGCGATGCTGCGGGCGATCGGCGAGACGGGACGACTGCATTCCTACGAGCGTCGCGAGGAGTTTGCCGAGGTCGCCCAGCGCAATGTGGAGAACTTCCTCGGCGGAAAGCACCCCAGCTGGGAGGTGACCGTCGGAGACCTGGTCGAGTCCATCTCGGACGAGCCGATCGACCGTGCCGTGCTGGACATGCTCGCCCCTTGGGAGTGCGTGGATGCGGTGGGTGAGCGGATGGTTCCGGGCGGCGTGCTGTGCTGCTATGTCGCCACCACCACCCAGATGGGACGCGTGATGGACACCCTGCGCGTGCACGGCGGCTGGACCGAGCCGATGGCCACCGAAACCATCGTCCGCGACTGGCACGCCGAGGGGCTGTCGGTTCGTCCCGGGCACGGGTCGAGCGGGCACACCGGCTTCCTGGTGATCACCCGCCGGCTTGCCTCGGGCGTCGAGGCGCCGATGCGCAAGCGTCGTCCCGCCCCCGGCGCCTATGGCCCCGACTACCACGGGCCCCGTCCGAAGAACATCCCGATGACCAACCAGGACGTCCCCGTCGAGGTCGATGAGGCAGCCGATGAGGCGACCGGAGCGGAGACGACGGAGGCGCTGAACCAGTGACCAACCAGCCCTTCGACGACCGCCTGCGGGTGGCCGAACGCCGGGCGAACGATGCCCGGGCCGACGCCCGCAACCTCGCCTCCCAGAACGAGCGGCTGAACCAGACGCTGCGCGAGGCGCGGCAGAAGCTGGTCGACCTGAAGGCCGAGCTGGACGCGCTGGCGGCCCCGCCGCTGGAGCGCGGCCTGGTCACGGCGGTGCTGGACGAGGGGGAGCTGGAGGTCTCGGCGCTGGGACGTCAGCTGCGCGTGTCGGTGCTGCCCTCGCTGACCGCCGAGGCCGGTGAGCTGGCCGTCGGAGATGGGGTGTGGTTGAACTCGTCCCTGGTGGCCGTCGGACGGTGTGCGGCGCCCCCGGTGGGGGAGCTGGCGACGGTGGTCGAGTGCTCGGACGGCTTCATCGTCGTCCGGACCCCGGCCGGTGA
Organism: Luteococcus sanguinis; assembly: GCF_039527675.1. Taxonomy (NCBI): domain Bacteria; kingdom Bacillati; phylum Actinomycetota; class Actinomycetes; order Propionibacteriales; family Propionibacteriaceae; genus Luteococcus; species Luteococcus sanguinis. Next base: position 30,756 of record NZ_BAAAKI010000013.1, on the reverse strand, counting down.
CGAAGTGCGGCTGCGGGCCGTGGACTCGCTGGTGGCGGGCACACCTGGTGCCGGTGACTCGGTGCTGGTGGACCGCCGCGGTGGGCTGGCCCTGGCGCTGGTGGTCCGCGAGCAGGTCGAGGAGCTGGTGCTGGAGGAGGTCCCGGACGTCAGCTACGACGACATCGGCGGGCTGGGGGACCAGATCCAGCAGATCCGGGACGCTGTTGAGCTGCCCTTTGCCCACCGCGATGCCTTCCGCCGTTACCAGCTGACTGCCCCCAAGGGGGTGCTGCTCTACGGACCGCCCGGCTGCGGCAAGACGATGATCGCCAAGGCCGTCGCGAACTCACTCGGTGTCGACGGCTCCTACTTCTTGAACATCAAGGGCCCCGAGCTGCTGAACAAGTACGTGGGGGAGACCGAGCGTCAGATCCGGCTGATCTTCGGGCGGGCCCGGGAGCACGCCAGCGAGGGCAAGCCGGTGGTGGTCTTCTTCGACGAGATGGACTCGCTGTTCCGCACCCGTGGCTCGGGTGTCAGCTCGGACGTGGAGAACACGATCGTGCCGCAGTTGTTGAGCGAGATCGACGGCGTCGAGGGCATCGACAACGTCATCATCATCGGCGCCTCGAACCGGGAGGACATGATCGACCCGGCGATCCTGCGACCCGGCCGGCTGGACGTGAAGATCAAGCTGGAGCGTCCCGACGCGGATGGTGCGCGCGAGATCTTCGCCAAGTACCTGACCGAGCAGACGCCGCTGCACCCCTCTGCGGGCAGCGTGGCGGAGCTGATCGAGGCCGGCGTGGACGAGATCTGGGCCCGCAGTGAGGCGAACCGCTTCCTCGAGGTGACCTACGCCTCGGGTGACCGCGAGGTGCTGTGGTTCAGCGACTTCGCGTCCGGTGCCATGGTGCGCAACATCGTCGACCGGGCCAAGAAGTCGGCGATCAAGGACGAGTTGGCCGGTGGCCCCGGCGGGGTCTCCGAGGCTGGGGTCCGGGCGGCCTGCCGCGCCGAGTACCTCGAGAACGAAGACCTGCCGAACACCACGAACCCCGACGACTGGGCGCGCATCAGCGGCCGCAAGGGCGAACGGATCACCTTCATCCGCACCCTGGTGAGCAGCCGCGAGGTCACCCGAGCCTGATCGCGCGTTATTGGGGAAGTTGAGTTCCACCGGTGGTAGCCCAGTTTCCCCAATGATGCGACGAGCGGTTATCCACAAGCGGCAGGTCAGGGAGGAATCATCCACAAGCCGTGATCCACGAGGTGCTGTGGGAGGGGCAATCGCCGCAGACTGCCCACATGAACCAATCGCTCAGCTCCGCGTTGTCCTTGGCGCGAGTTCAAGGTGGCGTCCTCACGGCTGAACAGGCTGCCGCGGCGGGTGTCGGCCACAGCTTGCTGCGGCGCATGATCGACGGCGGCCAGTGGATCAGGCTCGCCACGGGCTTGTATCAAGCGCATCCCGCCGCGCTCGAAGCTGACGGGGCCGCCTGGGCGGGCCTTCTACTGGGCGGCCCGCGGGCCTGCATTGCTGGGGAGATGGCTGCCCACCTCCAGGGCTTCGCGTCGGAGCCGGAGGTCATCACAGTGGCCGTACCCCACGAGAAGAGGGTGCGCCCAGTTGGCCGCTGGCAGTTCGAGCGGCGTCGGGAAATGCCGCTCACCAGGGGCGAGCCGGCCCGCACCACCGTCGAGGAGACGGTGCTCGACCTGTGTGACGGCCAGCCAGACCGCGCCGAGCACTGGGTGATGGAAGCCTGCCGGCTGAGGTTGACGACGCGAGCTCGACTGCTGACGGCGCTGCAGGCGAGGCTGCGCATTCGCAGCAGGCGGGACCTGGCCGATCTGCTGGCCCCTGACGAGGAAGGGGTCGAGTCGCCGCTCGAACGGCGCTACCTCAAGGATGTGGAACGCGCCCACGGGCTGCCCAGATCGACTCGTCAGGTGAGGGCCGGGAACCAGCGACGGGACGTGGTCTATGAAGAGTTCGGTGTGCTGGTCGAGCTGGATGGCCGACGCGGTCATCAAGGAGCAGGAGCCTTCCGCGACATGACCCGTGACAACGGCAACACCGCCAGCGGCTGGATCACCCTGCGCTACGGCTGGGCCGACTGCACGAGCGGTTGTTGCTCCGCCGCCAACCAGGTCGGCACCACTCTCCAGCTCCGTGGCTGGCGGGGCGAGCCCTGCTCATGCACCCGCTGTCGCTTGGCTGCCTGAACATTCCCCGATCCCCGAACGTTGCCCCGAGCCCGAGGACGATCCCGAGACCCCAGGTACGTTCCCCGAACCTGTCGAGGGGTCACTCCGGCCAGCTCGCGGAAGGTCTCGCCGCTTGGGTGTGTCAGGCGGCCAGCTTCTTGCGAAAGAGGGCTCGCCAACCCACCAGCAGCAGCCCCAGGACCGCGGTGGCCACGATCCAGAATGACCAGGCCGCGCTCGTGCCGGAACTCATCCGCAGCACCAGCCCACCGACCGCCGTGACCAGCCAGACGAACACGCCCGCACCCACGGTGGACACGGGGCGACGACGCAGCAGCAGGATCGCCCAGGCCACCATGCACGCGACGAGGAAGGGCCAGGCGGTGTGAACCAGCCCCGACAGGACGTTCTCCGAATGGGAGGCTCGCCCGGTGGCGGCGAACACCACGACGAGCACGAGGTCGACCAACATCACGATCTGCTTCTGCATGGCACGAGGCTATCTTGAGCCCATGGCAGTCGTCGGCACCGAGACCGAGTACGGAGTGTGGGCCGCGGGTCTCGCGCCCGGACAGCACGTCGACGCGATCACCCTGTCCGAGGCCGTCGTCGGGCACGTCGAGGCCGCCGGCACCCAATGGGACTACGCGGACGAGCAACCGCTCGTCGACGCCCGGGGCAGCGTGCTCCCGCGCCGGATCGCCCACCCCGACCAGCTCACTGACGAGGTACGCCAGGCGAACCGTCTGCTGGCCAATGGCGGACGCTCCTATGTCGATCACGCGCACCCCGAATGGTCCGGTCCGGAGGTCACCAGCGCGCAGGCGGCACTCGTACGTGATCTGGCTGGGGACCAGATCCACGTTGACGCGGCGAGACGAGCGTCCGAACGTCTGGGTCTTGACATCCGGCTGGCGCGCAACACCACCGACAACCAGGGGCACTCCTATGGCTGCCACGAGAACTACCTGGTGCCGCGGGAGGTGCCCTTCGCCGACATCGTCGAACAGTTCGCGGGACACCTCGCCAGCCGCGTCGTCACCTGCGGTGCCGGGCGCGTAGGCCTGGGCCAGCGCGGCGATCGGTGCGGTTACCAGGTCTCCCAGCGAGCGGACTTCATCGAACGCCTGACCGCGCTGGCCACGACGATCCGGCGTCCACTGGTGAACACCCGCGACGAACCGCACGCCGACCAGACGCGGTGGCGTCGGCTGCACGTCATCGCCGGGGACGCGAACCGCCTCGACGTGGCTGCGGTCGTGAAGGTGGGTGCCGCGCAGCTGGTGCTCCAGGCCATTGCTGCGGGGGCACGCGTGCCCGGTCCGGTCGATCCCGTGACGGCCGTCCAGGCCTTCTCCCATGACACCTCCTGCACGATCACCGTTCCCTGCACGGACGGACGTGACCGCACCGCCGTCCAGCTGCAACGGGCGTGGTTGGAGGCAGCCCGCAACCACGCCCTGGGCGACCCCATCGGCGATGCCCCGACCGTCCTCAGCCTGTGGTCACGGCTCTTGGATGATCTGGAGGCCGACCCGATGAGCTGCGCCGACCGCATCGACTGGGTCGCCAAGCTCCGGCTCCTCGACGCGCTGCGCACCCGTCACGGCCTGGGCTGGGACGATCCGCGATTGGTGGCCCTCGATCTGCAATGGGGCGACCTCGACCCGACCCGCAGCCCGGCGTCCAAGCTTGCGGAGCGCGGATCGACCGTCCGCGTGGTCACCGACGACGAGGTGACCCAAGCCCTCACCGAGCCGCCGGCCGACACCCGCGCGTGGCTCCGCGGAACCTTGTTGCACCGCTTTGGTGACCACATCGCCTCCGCGTCCTGGGATCAGGTGGTCTTCGACACGGCCCGTGGGCAGCGTGCCTGGCGGCTGCTGAACCCCACCGAGGGCACCCGTGAACAGTGGGAACCGCGGCTGTGGTCCATCAGCTCGATCGAGAAGCTGGCAGCCCTCGGCGACTCAGTAGGGTGGACGACCAAGGAGGAGATGTGAGCGAGCAGCAGCACGTCCAGCGCAGCCGGACCACCCGCGAAGAACACCAGGTCATCGAGACGACGGTGGCCGATCGCGATGCCGGGTTGGATGAGCTGTTGGACGAGATTGACTCCGTGCTCGAGCAGGATGCGTCTGAGTACGTCCGCTCCTTCGTGCAGAAGGGTGGCCAGTGAGCGAGTTCGGCCAGCACTCGACCGGCCCGGCACCGCTGGGGACGACGCTCGTCGTCGGCGCCGGACTGGTCGGGACGTCCATTGGGCAGGCCCTGACTGCTGCCGGGGTGCGTGTGCTGCTCAGCGACAGGACCACCAGCCACGCCGTCGTCGCGGCCGGACTCGGTGCTGGCGAGGTTTTCGACCCGGCCGCTGATGAGCAGGTCGACGTGGTGGTCGTCGCCACCCCACCCCAGCACATCCCAGCGGCAGTGCTCGCGGCGCTCGTCAAGCACCCACAGGCGGTGGTCACCGACGTCGCGTCGGTGAAGTCGTCGGTGCTGTCACGCCTCGAGACCACCAACGAGGAGATCTCCCGCTACGTCGGCTCCCACCCGATGGCCGGCTCCCAGCACACCGGGCCGCTCACGGCGTCCGCGAAGCTCTTCGTCGACCGCACCTGGGTGGTCACCCCGCACGTCGGCAACGCGCCCGAGCACGTCGAGGTCGTCCGTGCACTCGCCCGCTCCTGCGGATCGCGAGTGGTCGAGATGGCGCCCGACGAGCACGACGAGGCCGTCGCCCAGGTCAGCCACCTGCCGCAGCTGATGAGCACGCTGACGGCGGGCAACCTGCGCCACGTCCCGGACGGGCACCTGCAGCTCGCTGGCCAGGGTATCCGTGACGTGACACGGATCGCCGGCTCCGACCCGGGCCTGTGGCGCCAGATCATCACCGCAAATGCGGACGCTGTTCGGGCCGAGCTGCACGCCGTCCGGGCCGATCTGGACGAACTGGTCGAGGCCCTGGACGACCCGGACGCGCTGGAGGCCTTCATGGCCCGTGGACGGGTTGGCGCGCGATCGCTGCCCGGCAAGCACGGCAGCCGTCCGGCCGACTGGGAGTCGGTCGTCGTGGAGATCCCCGACGCCCCCGGTGCGCTGGCGCGGTTGTTCGCCGACATCGAGGCCGAGGGTGTCAACGTCGAGGACCTGTCGATCGAGCACGATGCCAGCCGTGAGGTGGGCTGGCTACAGGTCGACGTGGCTCCTGACCATGCCGTCCGGCTTCGGTCGGCCATGCAGGCCAAGAGCTGGACGCTTCGTCCCTGACCTGGCACTACCCTTGGGCGGGTGAACGACAGCCTCCTGATCGCCATCGACGGACCATCTGGTTCAGGCAAGTCCAGCACCTCCCGCGGGGTCGCCGAGCGCCTGCACCTGGCCTACCTGGACACCGGTTCGGTGTACCGCGCCGCGGCCGTCGCCTGGCTCGAATCGGGGCTGCCCGCCAGTGAGACGCAGGCGATCACCGAGCTGGTCGCCGAGTCGGTCTTCGAGGTTGGCACCGACCCCACCGCGCCGACGATTGCGGTGAACGGCCGTGACGTCACCGACGAGATCCGCGACCCCGGGGTGGCGAGCCAGGTGTCCACGATCGCGACGATCCAGGCGATCCGCGACATCGTCACCGAGCAGTTCCGGCAGACCATCGACGCGCACGATCGCCGGATCGTCGTCGAGGGACGCGACATCACCACCGTCGTGGCACCCGACGCTGACGTCCGGGTGCTGCTGGTCGCCGACCCCACCGCCCGGATCGCCCGTCGCCAGGCCGAGCTGGGGGCGCGGGCCGATTCCGATGCGGTCGTCGACCAGATCGTCCGTCGTGACCGGGACGACTCGACGGTCAGCCAGTTCGAGACCCCCGCCGAGGGTGTCACCCTGGTCGACTCGACCCACCTCAGTCTGGACGAGGTCATCGATGCTGTCGTCGCGCTGGTGCCCCAGCGATGAGCGTCGAACTGGACCTCCCCGACCTGTCGAGCCTTCCCGCCGCCGGCAGCCCGCTGCTGGACCTGTTGCGCCCCACCGTCGGAGTCATCGCCCGGAACCTGTGGCGGACCACCGAGCACCACCGCGACCGGATCCCCGATGGACGTTGCATCCTCGCGGTCAACCACGTCGGGCTGCTCGACGGGCCGCTGGTCGTCGCCCTGAACCAGGACGCCCAGGCGATGGCCAAGAAGGAGCTCTGGAAGGTCAAGCCCTTGGGACATTTCCTGGACGCGGTGGGGCAGGTCCCCATTGACCGCTGGAACCCTGACCCGGGCTCGATCCGCCGCTGCATCGCCGTTCTGCAAGCAGAGCGCCGGCTGGTGATCTTTCCGGAACAGCACCGCGGCAACGGTGACTTCGCCCAGTTCAAGCGCGGCACCGCCTACCTCGCGATGGTGACCGGCGCCCCGGTCGTGCCGGTCGCCCTGATCGGTGCGGCGACCACGGGGACGGGCATCCGCTCGGTGCCGAAACCGCGGTCGCACGTGGATGTCGTGTACGGTGACAAGGTTGATGTGGCGCCGAAAGGGTGGCCCCGCACGGCCGGTGAGGTCGCCGACCTCACCGCGGTTCTGCAGCGTGCGTGCCAGCAGAACCTCCAGCAGGCCCAGCAGGAGTTGGGCCTGGTACTGCACTGAAGGAAGCCCCGCCATGAGCGAGAACTTTGACGACCCCGGCCTTGACGCCATCCTCGACGAGATGGGTGAGCCGGCTGCGCCCAAGCCCGTCGTCGCCGTCGTTGGACGCCCAAATGTCGGCAAGTCCACCCTTGTCAACCGCATCCTGGGGCGCCGCGAGGCCGTCGTCCAGGACGTCCCCGGCGTGACCCGCGACCGCGTCAGCTATGAGGCCAACTGGAACGGACGTGAGTTCACGCTCGTCGACACCGGCGGCTGGGTGAGCGACGCCACCGGGCTGGCGCAACAGATCGCCGACCAGGCGGAGATGGCCATCATGGCCGCGGATGCCGTCTTGTTCGTCGTGGACGCCACCGTCGGCACCACGGACGAGGACGAGGCCGTGGTGCAGGTGCTGCGCCGTTCCAAGAAGCCCGTCGTGCTGGCCGCCAACAAGGTCGACGACCAGCGCACCGAGGCCGAGGCCGCGAGCATGTGGAACCTCGGCCTGGGGCAGCCCTGGGCCATCTCCGCTATGCACGGCCGGGGGACCGGTGACCTGCTGGATGCCCTGCTGGACGCCATGCCCAAGGCTCCGGCCGAGCGCTATGAGACCCTCGGCGGACCGCGCCGCATCGCCATCGTCGGCAAGCCGAATGTCGGCAAGTCGTCCCTGCTGAACAAGTTGTCGGGGCAGAACCGGTCCGTGGTCTCCGACCTGTCCGGCACCACCGTCGACCCCGTCGACGAGCTGGTCGAGATCGCAGGCACCACCTACCGCCTGATCGACACCGCCGGCATCCGCCGCCGCGTGAAAGAGGCGTCCGGGCACGAGTACTACGCGTCCCTGCGCACCCAGAGCGCGATCGAGCGCGCGGAGGTGTGCGTGGTCGTGATCGACGCGTCCGAGCCCATCACCGAGCAGGACCTGCGGATCCTGACCATGGTCGAGGAGGCCGGACGTGGTCTGGTCGTCGCCTACAACAAGTGGGACCTGACCGACGAGGAGCGCCGGCACTACCTCGAGCGCGAGGTCGAGCGGGATGTGCAGGCCTTCGCCTGGGCGCCGAGCGTCAACATCTCCGCGCTCACCGGACGCAATGTGGACAAGCTGTCCAAAGCGATCGAGCAGACGCTCGAGGGCTGGGAGACCCGCGTGTCGACCGGCAAGCTCAATGCCTTCCTCGGACGCGTGGCGGCGGCTCACCCGCACCCACTGCGCGGCGGCAAGCAGCCGCGCATCCTGTTCGGCACCCAGGCGCACACCAGCCCGCCCACCTTCGCGCTGTTCACTTCCGGCCAGCTCGACCAGGGCTACGTCCGCTTCGTGGAGCGTCGCCTGCGTGAGGACTTCGGTTTCGTCGGTTCCCCGGTGCACGTGGAGGTCCGGGCCCGGGAGAAGCGCGGCAAGTAGGTGTGGGCAGTACACGCCCGCTCCGATTGGCCCCCGAGGCGCCGGATCGGGTAGTGTTCTTCCTCGGGTCAGCAATGACCTGGACGGGCTGTAGCGCAGCTTGGTAGCGCACTTGACTGGGGGTCAAGTGCGGTAGCGGCTGTTTCAGCCTAAAAAGTAAACAACGGGATGTGGCGCAGCTTGGTAGCGCACCTGACTGGGGGTCAGGGGGTCGCAGGTTCAAATCCTGTCATCCCGACAGAAAAGCCCTGATGAGAAGCACTTTTCATCAGGGCTTCGTCATTTCGTCCGACGAGTTTTCGTCGGGCTCGGTCTCTCGCTGGCACCGAGGTCGAGAGCGCTGCTCGGAGCCGCTGTTGTGAAGCGCCGGGACACCGCCGGGACACAAACGCCTCTTTCGGGGCCGTGTTGCCAACGAGTCACCGGCGTAGATGGGTCGGCTGCGAGCGCCGCGCCGGCGGCGCCTGCGACGCGTTCTGTGGCTGTGCGGCGAGGTACGCGTTGGCCTGCTCGGCGGCGGAAGCGAGGTGCCGATTGTCTGGGTGCAGATAGCCGCGGGTCGTGTCGATTGACTTATGCCCGAGGATGCGCTGCAGAACGTGGAGCGGGATCCCCGCATCGGCCATCCAGGTCGCTCCGGTGTGCCGTAGCCCGTGCCGGGTGAGAGATGGCAGCCCGAGGTCGGTGACGAGGCCATCCCATTTCGTCGCGTCACGCACGCTCGCGGTCGTGAGCACGCCGCCGCGTGGCCCTTTCAAGAGGCGTTCTTCCGGTTCCCGGTTGGCGGTGAGCCGCTCGAGCACCGGGGCGAGGGCCTGCAGGATCGGGACGGGGCGAGCCTCCCGTCCCTTGGTCTGCTTGGTCACAAGACCGCCGGAGCCAGGGTAGGTCTGCCGGCGGATCGTGACGATGTTGGTATCCCAATCCACGTCCCCTACCTGGAGGCCGGCAACCTCGGAGCCTCGAGAGGCCAAGAGCGCGCAGAGCATGACGAAGTCCGAGTAGCTCTGATGCACCTGCCCGCAGATGTCGGCCAGCGCGGTTAGGGTCGCGAGGTCAGGCAGTGCATGCGCTCTGGGGGAGGTGTCCCTCGCGTCCAAGGTGACTGCGGTCTTGCCGAGGCTTCGGCGAGACCGGTGCCGGGCGGGATTGCTGCTGAGCACGTCGTCGCGGACGGCCTCATCCAGCACTCGCACCAGCGGGGCGATACTGTTCTTGATCGTCGACGCTGAATGCTTCGTTTCCCACTCATCGATGGTCCGATCGATCATCCCCGCGGTGATCGAGGAGATCGACAGGTGCCCGAGCGCGGGTATGACCCGCAGCCGCATGCCGACCTTGTAGTTGTCCCCGGTGGAGGTCAGATCCAGGCCGCGGGTCCAGCGGTCGCCGATAACTGACAGGTAGTCGGCGAGGGTGATATGTCGGTCGATGCCGATCGCCGAGGACGCCTGCAGGCCGGCGAAGAATGCCTCCGCTGCCTCCTCGTCGGGAACGACGAGCGCGCGCACCATCCGCTGTTTGGTCTGCGGGTCGGTCCAGCGCGCGCGGGCACGGATGCCGGAGGGACGATACTCCAGGTCGGTGGCGACCTTCACACCGATCGGCGGGATCGGGGGCGGAGCGGCCTCAGCGGTGCTCATCGCTCGAGAGCGCTGCCAGCCAGGCCTCGACCGCGTCGAGCCTGTACCGGGTTATCCCTCCCACACGCAGGAACGGCGGTCCCTTCCGGTCCGCGCGCCACCGCGACAGCGTCGACTCCGACACCTTCAGGTACGCGGCGACCTCGCGGCTGTCCAGCAGCGGTGAGACCAGGAGCTGCTCCGCGCCGGCGCTCATGGCCGGTCGCTCCAATCCGTGTTCACAATCTCGCGGATCGTCGCGTCCTGCTCCCGCTGCCTCGCTTGCACTTGCGCCTCCACGAAGGCGAGAAAGTCCTCGGTCCGCCCAGTCACCGGCCGTTCACTGGTGTCCTGTTCCGTCCAGCCCTCCGCTTCACCGCCGGCCCACGGGGTGATGCGGGTGGGACGGTCGCGATCCAGGCGTGTGCCGGCGATGGTGACCCAGTCGCGAAGCCGCTCGCGGGCGACCGCGAAGTCGTGGTGCCAGGCGAGGGCCTGGTTGCCCTTTGCCTGCGGGTCGTAGCAGAACAGCCAGTGCTGCCGGAGGGCGGACAACTCCCAGAGCAGCTCAGGGTGGCGGTGCCACATCGGCGGGACGATCTGCGCGGGCAGCCCGTATTCGTGCCGGAGCCAGTCGACCCACGAGTTCAGCTCGAGCAGCTCGTGCTCGAGGTCGTCTGGGGGCAGGGTGCGCCAGTTGATCGGTCGCGGCACGTCGCCGAGGACATCGGTGATGTGTTGGGCGTACTGCTCGGCGACGACGCGCTGCACCTCGGCGACAGCGTTCTCGTCCAGGTCAGGCTGGTCGTCTTCGGACGTGGTCATAGCGTGACTCCTTTGGGCACAGCGCACAGAGGAAGAAGAGGGAGGGACGCCGCCGGCGGGGGCTGCGGGGCCGCCGGCGACGCCCCGGCTATCGGGCGACCGGCTCGCGCTGGGCGGAGGCCGCGGCGGCGGCGCCGGCCGCCGGTGCGGTGTCGAGTTCCTGCTCGCGCCGGGCGAGGGCGGCCGCCGCGGGGTCGGCCTCCTGCGCGTCGCGGTCGGGTGCGCTCTGCTCCTGGGTGCGCTGCTCGGTGCGGCCTCGTTGGAGGCGGATGGTGCTGAGGTTGTTGTCGGGGCCGATGCTGGAGGCGACGAACCGCTCGCGTTGCTCGCCGTTGTGCTCCGAGGCATCCACGCGGCCGGTCGCGACGAAGTTGTCGCCGTTGCGGAACGTCTCCGCGGCGCGGGCGGCCGATGCGTTGAACATCACTAGCTGGGACCGGACGGGCGGCGGGAAGATACCGTCCTCGTTCGGGTTCGGATCCTGCAGACCGACCCACGCGAACAGCCGGTTGCGGCCGTTCTCCGAGGTGGTCAGCTCGGGGTCCGACATGAAGAAGCCCACGACTCCGGGGCGAGTAGGAATGGCCATGCCATCTCTCCTTCTTTCGCTGTCGACTGATTCGCCCGCGGTTGCGGGGTCACTTGTCAGGTGCGACCCCGCGCAGAAAATCCTGCCCCCTACCTCGTTCTGTAGCTGATCAACGAGAGAGGAGCCGACCGATGGACACGAGCATCCAGTTCCCGGAGGGTGACAGGGCCGCCCGGGTGATGATCGCCACGGCGTTCGAGCCTGGTGACCGTGTCACTGGTGCGCTGCTGCGCGAGGTCGGGCCGACCGCTACGCTCCACTTGGCCGACGCCGACGGCCCTGTTCCTGGGCTGGACGAGGAGCGGGCTGCTGCCTGGCGTGCGCAAGCGCGCGTGAATCCCGACCGCGCCGGTCGGGTGCTCGCCGATTCCGACCGCCTCGGTCTGAGGATCCTGATCCCGGGGGATCCCGACTGGCCGGTCGCGCTCGATCAGCTCGGCGACCGCGCTCCCGCCGTCATCTGGGCAAAGGGGAATACGGACCTGCTCCGCGCTCCTGCTCCGGCGGCGATCTCGATGGTCGGGGCGAGAGCAGCAACCCGGTACGGACAGGATGCGGCGACCGAAATCGCGGCAGAACTCGCCGAACAGCGCATTCCGATCATCTCCGGTGGCGCATACGGCATCGATGCTACTTCGCACCGGGCGACACTGTTGCACGGCGGCTCGACGATCGCCGTGCTGCCGGGCGGTCTGGATCGTCCGTACCCGACCGGGAACGCCGACCTGTTCGACCGGATCGCTACCAGCGGTTTGCTGGTCAGCGAGATACCCTCCGGCTCGGCGCCGACGAAGTGGCGCCTGATGCAACGCGGCCGCATTATGGCAGCCTTGTCCGCGGGCGTGGTCGTCGTGGAAGCCGGTTATCGCTCATCCGCGCTCCACGTCGTCCGTGAGGCCGCCTCGCTGGGTCGTCGTGTGGGCGCGGTTCCCGGTCCGATCACGAGCTCGGCCAGCGCTGGCTCGAACCGGCTCCTCCAGAGTGGTGAGGCTGAGATGATCACCAGCGCCTCAGACGTGGTCGCCACGATCCTGTGGGGCCAGGGATACACGGCCGAGCGCAACCACGCCCTCCCGGCGGAGCAGGCTCCGCGCACTCCGTCGCCGCCAAGCCCGCTCGGACGCTGACCCTCTTTGCCACCCCTCACGCGCCCGCCCGCAACTCGGCCTCCACCGCCGTGCGGTCGGCTCGCAGCTGGGTCGCATCGCGACGGGCGGGCCAGGCCCGCAGGTCGGTGACGATCGGGCGGGCGGTGCGCAGCATCACGACCCCGGTACCGAATGGCAGGGTCCGCAGAACGTCCGGCGGGAGGATCGGCACCCGCCGGATGGAGCGCTGGCTCGAGTGTGCGCCGTACGCATCGGTCGTGTAGGAGTCGGTGCCCTCGTCGCGTTCGCCGATGAGCGTCGACAGGTCCTGCAGGTCCCGGCTGTTGGATGCGCCGCCGAGGATGACCTTGACGATGGAGGCGTCCCAGATCGCGTTCGCATTGTTCTCGCCCCACTTCTCCCGCGCCTGGGCGAGCGACTGGAGTACCGGGAGCGTCGTGATCCCCGTCCCGCCGCCCTCAGCCATGAGGGTCGGGAGGCTCGGCAGCGGCGACAAGTTGCCGATCTCGTCAAGCGCGAGCAACAGCGGAGGGTCCATCCGAGCCCCGGCCGATCGGGCGGCGATCTTCCGGGCCGCCTCCACGAGATCCTCGATGAACGCGGCCACCAACGCCGCCGAGGCCCCCGCACCAGCACCGGTGGCGAGCATGAACAATGTGCCATCGGACCGGAGGAAAGTCTCCGGGTCGAACTCCTCCCCGGCAGACGGGGATACGGCGTCGAGGACACGGGGATCCGCGAGCGCTGCCAGAGCAAGGGACACGCCCTGCCAGATGCTGTCGCGAGTGCGGGGGTCGGCCTGCACCATGGCATCCAGGCTCTCGGCCCACCCGTCGGCCGCACCCGGGTGTGCGGAGAGCACCCGGACAGCGTCGGCAGCAAGAGTGGGATTCAGCGCCCACTGGTAGAGGGTCTTCGCGTCGCGCCCGTCGAGGGCGGCGGCGTGCAGCAGCGCCTGGATGGCGCTGGTCGTCTTGCCTTCCCAGAAGCCGGCGTCCTGCACCCCGCCGAATCCGGTCGCCGTCGCCAACCCCTTCGCTCGGATCATGGCGGTCAGCGGATCCTGGCAGCCCCGCACGGGCGACCATCGCAGCCCGGAAGGCAGGCCCGGGGCCAGCTGCTGCGGATCGAACACGGCGACAGGGCCCTTCCGAGCTCGGGCGCGGAGCGTCGCGGTGAGGTTGTCTGGCCGGGTGGAGGTCGTGATGACCGCGCCGGGGGCGTCCAAGATCGCGTTGATCACGACATGCAGGCCCTTGCCGGAACGGGGCGGACCGATCAGCAGGATGCTGTCCTCCACCGTCGCCCACACCTGTCCGCCCTTGCTCGAGCCGAGCAGGTAGCCTACGTCGCCCGGAGCGGCCTTGGCGGTCAGTGATGGGCGCAGCGTGCTCGCGCGCTTCACGAGCGTCTTGCTGGAGGCGGCGCGAACGATTTCACCGGCGGTCGCGGTGCCCGCCAGCTGGTGCGGGTTCGTGCCCGATCGGGCGCGTCGCACGGCCCGGAACACGAACACTCCCGCTGTGCTGAGCACACCGAGCAGGACGACGACCAGAAGCCAGTAGACGACCGAGTTCAGGCCGTCAGCCCCGATTGCCGCCCCCGGGTCGTTCGGGGATGCCAGGACGCCGAGCCCGTCGGTGAGGCTCCCGGTCGGCTCTGGATGGCCGGTGAGGAACGCGGCTGCACTGCCGGCCACTCGGAGCACGCCACCGAGGGCGATGGCGGCGACCAGGGCACCGAGGGCGACGTTCACCAGGGCGTCGTTTGCGGGGCGGGCCTGTCCGGGCGCGGGCATGACGCGCCTCCTTCCTGACCCCGTCCGTGCGGCAGGGTCAGGAAGGAGGTATGGCTCGGCGAAGGTCAGTCGGCGCGCTGGATCGAGATGGTGCCCGAGATGCGACCCAGCAGGACCACCTCGCCGGTGACCGTCGCCTTCTCCGCCCGATCTAGGAGGGCGCGAGCGGTCCCGTTGCCGGCAGCGGAGGTGTGCCGCAGGATGAGCGCGATCGCGACGTCCTCGCCCGGGACGAAACCGTCGGACGTGAGCTCGACTAGCAGCGGTCTCGGCGCAGGTGGCGGTGTCAGCGCATCAGCCGGCGGCCCTGCTGGCGTGATGATGTCGGCCCAGACACTGCCGTCCACCTCGTGCACCTCTACCCGAGTCGGGCTGTGCAGCCGCGTGACGAGCTCGCCGATCGCCCGGCCGAGCTCATTCCGGGTCGTCGGCGCGGCGGGGATGCGCCGCCCGTTCACAGTCAGCACGATGTGCTCCTCGGAAACGACCTCCGCGATGATCAGCGGCAGCACCGCCGGCACCCCTTCCGGCTCGCTCTTGCGCCGCATCTTCACGCCGCCGTACCCTCGTCGAAAGGTCGGCGCGAGGGGTGCGGATCCGTGAACTTACGGAAGTCTACGGGTTCGTTGTCTCGTTTCACATGTGGTAGGTGCGCGTTACCGCCCGCCCGTTGGGCGCTCGCCAGCCGCTCCAAGAACGACAAGCGCGGCCTTCACGGGAAGCTCGGCGAGGGTCGCCTACGCGCCTTCGCGCTCGGCTCACGAGTGACGTGGGCGAGCGAGAGCGTCAACATGACCGGGGAGAGCGAACGTATCGTCATCGAGGGCGTCAAGGAGCGGGCAGAACCCTTCAGCTGGGAAGCTTCACCTTCGACCGAGACGACGACCGGCACGGTCGTGACGGCTCTGAACGAACAAGACCGCAGCCTTAACTCCCTTCTCAGCGACACGACTCTCGCGACCCTCACGTCCCACTTCGCTCCAGTGCTCCTCAACGACGACTCGCTGACGGTGATCTTCGACGGCTCAAAGCTCAACCCGAGCGACGAGATATTGGATGACACCACTGTCGAAGTCGGCCTCGACATCAACCACAACGCTGTGCTCTCAATCCGCATCATCGAATGGCGAACGGGCAAGCATCGCGCGATCTACTTCGGTGAGGACGCGGAGCGATTCGTCGTCGAAATGTCGGGGGCCGAACTCGAGAGCCAGACGGCCTACTCGGCCTACGTCACCTGGAACGGCTTCGACGTCGACTCGCTGTCGGAGCTCGGACTCGGCGAGATGGCTCCAGACCCGGCCGGCGCCGTGTGGCGAGCCACCAAGACTGCCGTCCGCGAGCACTTCGCCTCGCGACGTCGCTCGCGCCGTCGCGATCAAATCGACGAGTGGAAGTCGAAGGGTATCTACCCGTACGAGGCGGAGCCTACGACTGAAGCTGACAAGGCCGAGCGAGCTGTCTTCGACATCGTGTCTAGTGCCCTTGTGCCGCAGATCCCGAAGCGAAAGGACGGAGCACAGCTGACCCTGAACCTTCTTCGCGATGCGTTGAAGACTGATCCGGAGAACTTGGCCCTGCTGGTCAGCGAGTTCGTCGCCCTCACTGAGCAAGATCGACAGGCACTCACCAAGCTGCTCAGCGAGACAACGCTCGCAGGTGTGATCCGAGCCGCCAACCTCGTGACAAGTCGCACGAAGTTTCTCGCCGGGCTCGAGCACCTGCTCTTCGATCCAGACGACTCGAAGAAGGTTGGCGAACGCGACCACCTCCACAAGATTCTCGAGCACGAGCTCTGGATCTTCGGCGAGGAATACCACTTCATGAATAGTGAGCGAGGGCTCACACAGATGCTGCGTACGCACCTCAAGCTCGAAGGTTTGCCGACAGGCAAGGCCGAGCCGGTCAAACGATGGGACGGCAAGAGTGGACGAATAGATCTCCACCTCGCCGTCAAGGCAAAGGAGCACGACCGAATCCGTCATCTCGTGATCGAGCTGAAGGCGCCGGGCATCACTGCTGGTCGCACCGAGCGGAACCAGATCGAGGACTACATCAACGTCGTCGCCGACAACGCCGCGTTCGCGAGCGATCGCTCGGTGTGGGAGGTCATTCTCGTGGTCACCGACTACGACGGTGTCATGGACAACTCGATCATCGGATCCGACCGCGAACTTGGACTGGTCTTCGAGCCCGACAAGAAGCCCGGCCGTCCGACCGTGCGAGCGTACGTGCGCCGCTGGCGAGACATCATCGACGAGAACAAGAGACGCTTGGACTTCGTGACCAGCTCTCTCGAGTTCGACCCCTCGCTCGCCGAGGGATTGGCGTTCATCCGTGAGGAGTACTCGGAGCTGATCCCCGACAATTTGGCCACTGACGAGGAGCCCGACAGCGGCGATAGCTAGGCCACTTCCGGAGAACGGGATGTTTGGTATCGGCTCAACCCGTGTCGGCGGCTGTCGAGCGCGTCTCAAAAGTGGCTACAGTCGCCTCGATGTGGGTGGACGTTGACGCGTCGGTGCCCTGATCGACGATCCGTCGGACCGAAGTTCGGCTAAGGTCCCGCCTGCTGTGGCGTCCGTCTCCAGCCTGGTTGATCAGCCGAACGCGGGGAGACGGCGACATGGATTGACGACCAAGCGGCTGACGCTCGTGCAACGGCCAAACGCCTGAGGTCGATTGGATAGTGAGACGCCCGCGCCTTGGACACCGCGCTCTTGCTACGGCGTGTTTGTTGGCTTGTACGAAGGACACAAAGGACAATGAGCGAAACACCATTTATGCGCTCGAATTGATCGACAGGATGAGGCGCTTCCGCACTAACCCGCTGCCCGCTTGGCTTCAAGAGCCTCCACGCGCGTGCAGAGAGACAAGGACGTCTGATGCAGATCACCCACCTCCGGATTTCCGGCTTCCAGTCGTTCGGTCCGACGCCGACCACGATCACACTGCGAGATGTCACCTACGTGCTTGGCCCGAACGGCGCCGGCAAGACGGCGGTGCTCGAGGCGCTGTCGCGGCTGTTCAGCCCGCTACCTACACAGCGCAAGATCCGACACTCCGACTTCCATATCGCCGCCGGTCTCACCGCTGTTGAGGTGCACGCAGACGGGCCCGAACTTTGGATCGAAGTCGACATCGAGGTCCCGGAATCGGGCGAGGACGGCGACCACCCGTCTGTCCCGCCGAACTTCGCGCACATGCGCATCGCGACTGAAGACGGTGTACCTCGGATCCGCGTCCGACTCACCGCCACGATCGCTCCGGACAATGTCATCGAGGAGAAGCTCCAGTACATCCTCGAAGCTGACGCCGATGGGGCGCCGACGCAACGAGCTGATATGTCTCGATTCGACCGCGCCAACATCGAAGTGCACTACCTGCCTGCGCGCCGCGACCCCGCCGAGCACATCGCCTACACCACCGCTTCGCTTGTCGGACGGGCGCTGCGTGCTGCCGACTGGACAGCGGAGCGCACCACGCTCGACACGCTGTCGAAGGATCTCACCGACTCGCTTGCAGGGAACGCAGCGGTCAAAAGCATCGGCGTGCAGCTCGCGGGGGAGTGGTCTGGGCTTCACTCCGGCGCCTTCTTCACCGACCCTTCAATCGCGTTCGGCAGTGGCGACCTGGAGAGTGTGCTGCGTCAGCTAACGGTATCGTTCGCGCCATCTCCGGCCGGTTCCTCGCTGCCGTTCGATCGGCTCAGCGATGGCCAGAAGTCCTTGCTCTACATTTCGCTCGTGCTCGCCTGGCAGTCGCTAGCACGGGAGGTGTTGAACGGCACGGAGACTGCCTTCGATCAGCACCGACTCCGACCGCCGGTGCACACCATCATCGCGCTGGAAGAACCGGAGAACAGCCTTGCTCCGCAGTACCTCGGTCGCATCATCCGGCAGCTCCGCAAGGCTGCCGAGCATGGAGACTTGCAAGCGCTGATTGCAACCCACTCGCCTGCCCTGCTGCGCCGCGTCAATCCTGAGGCCATCTGCTTCCTACGTCTTGACGGTGATCGTCAGTCTCAGGTGCGTCGGATCGTCCTTCCGGCCAAGAACGACGAAACGGCGAAGTATGTTCGTGAGGCGGTGTTGGCCTTCCCTGAGCTCTACTTCTCGCGCTTGGTCGTTCTCGGTGAGGGCGATAGCGAGCAAATCGTGTTGCCGCGCGTACTCGCTGCGGCTGGCGTTGCGGAGGATGACGCGTCAGTCTCTGTTGTCCCGCTGGGTGGTCGTCACGTCAATCACTTCTGGCGCCTATTGAACGAACTGGAGATCCCGCACGTCACCCTGCTTGATCTGGATTCCGGTCGGTACCAGGGAGGGTGGGGTCGCGTTAGCAACGCGCTTAAGCAGTACAACAAACTCAACCCAGGTACCTTCACAGACGCCCAGGTTGACTGGCTCGCCAAGTGGGACGACGTCGTCGATTTCCCCGTCTACAACGAAGTGAGCCTTAAGGACGGTCACGGCCCGATCTATGCGCTGGAGCAGAAGGGCGTCTACTTCTCCCACCCGGTAGACCTCGACCTGATGATGCTCGAGGCCTTCCCCGACGCATACGGGGTGGAGTCGGTTGGAACGCCCGACGAGAAGACAATCGCCGCCGTGCTCGGCAAGTCTCACGCGAACGAGGACCACCTGCCCGAGGATGCCTTCGAGCTCTTCGATGACTACCACCGCTTGTTCGATCTCAAGAGCAAGCCCGCGTCGCACCTCAAAGCGATGGCGGCGCTGACTAACGAGGAACTCCTGGCGGATCTCCCCGAGGTCTTGCAACGCCTGGTCGCGGACGTGCGGGCCAAACTCGAGGCGCTTCCCGAGTGATTAGGTCAGAGGACTGGACTCCGGTCGGCGGGCTGGGGCTCGAGCCGAACGCTCTGAAGGCTGTCCGCGAGACCAGCGCGAACGTCGTCGTTACCGCTGGTCCAGGCGCAGGGAAAACCGAGTTGCTCGCCCAGCGCGCCGACTTCCTCTTTCGCACGGGAGCGAGCCCGTACCCGAAGCGCATCCTGGCGATCTCGTTTAAGGTCGACGCCGCCCGCAACCTACAGTCCCGCGTTCGCCTACGCTCGGGGTCTCAGTACGCCGCCCGCTTCGACAGCTTCACCTTCCACGCGTTTGCCAAGCGCGTCATCGACAACTACCGTCCGGCTCTCACGGGCCAGAACGCGCTGAACCCGGACTACCGGATCGATGCCCGGACGCGCATCCTGAACCAGCAGATCACCTTCGATGACCTCGTGCCACTCGCGTTAGAGATCCTCGAGAAGAACGACTACGCTCGGGGCGCGTTGCGGCAGACGTACAGCCACGTCTTCATGGATGAGTTTCAGGATGCAACGACGGCGCAGTACGCATTCTTGAAGGAGGCCTTCGCCGGCACCGGCGTGCAGCTCATCGGCGTCGGTGACACCAAGCAACGCATCATGGGGTTCGCGGATGCACTCGAAGGTGTCATGGCGACCTTCGCCGACGACTTCGGTGCGACTGAGCTTCAGCTCTATCAGAACTTCCGATCCAAGCCTCGGCTGCGCCGGGTGCAGAACCGCATGATCTTGGAGATGGACCCGTCCGCGGCGAGCCCGGACGAAGACCTCGAAGGCGAAGAAGGCATCCTGGAAGTGCTCCGCTTCGACACCGACGAGGAAGAAGCAGCTGCGGTCACGGAGATGATCGGCGAGTGGCTAGACGAAGGAGTACCGCCACGAGAGATCACAGTGCTGGCTCGGCAGCAGCCGCACCTCATCACGAGCGTCTTGGGGGGAAACCTCACCGCTGCTGGCATTCCGTACCGCAACGAGCAGCAGTCCCAGGATCTGACCGCGGAGCCCGCTGCCGCCCTGATCTTCAACTTCCTCCGGGTCGTTGCGGACGACGGCCGTCCCGAGGCGTACTCGGAATTGGTGCGCGTGGTGACGCGCGGCGGCATCGAAGAGGCTGACGGCGTGCTGGACAGTAAGCTCCGAACGATCCTCCGTGAAGCACGGCTGACCGTGCGCGCTACCGGGTTTGTTACGTCGGACTACGCCTTGTGGAAGCCGCTCATCAACTCGTTCCTCAAGTTCGTAACGCGTCCGGCGCTCAATGCGCTGTCGCCTTCGTATCAGCAGGGTTCGCGGCTCAATGACGTGATCAAGGAAGCCGCCGGCGCCTTCAAGCGCGAGCTGGCGGTCGACGGTGAGCCGGTCGCGGCGCTCGACCGGCTGTCGGAAGAAGATGCCGTCCGGATCCTGACGGTGCACAAGTGCAAGGGCATGGAGTTCGAGAAGGTCATCGTCTTCGGCGTTGAGCCCCAGTTCTTCTGGGGCAAAAAGGACGCCGACGTAAAGGCTGAGTTCTTCGTGGCTATCTCGCGGGCGAAGGATGAGCTCGTCCTGACGACAGCGCGCCATCGAACAAAGCCGGACGGCGCGAACGCCTACTGGCGCGAGGATTCGCCGCCACATGAGGAGTTGCTTGGGTATGCCGATGAACCCTGAGCTGTTGTCCCGCACCAGCCCGTTCGATCCGGGATTGCTCCGGAAGCTTCACGTCGTTGATCTCGAGGAGCTTAAGTGAGCCTCGGACGAGGAGCCCTTCGTTCGTGAAGGCTTCGAGCTGCTGAAGGAAGCAGCGATGCTCCTCGTTGGAAATAAGTCGAGCCGATCGCGATATCAGTCCTCCCGGGCGGGTATGCGCTGCCAGCCCGGTGAAACGGTGCGCAGGTCCTGCCCAGGCGTCCACGCTCGGACCTGGGAACGAACGAGCGCTCCCGGATGGGACGTGCTCCAACCCACCTCCCGGTAGACGTCCTTTCCCGTGTTCTCGACCCAGATCAGCGACTTCCGCTCGGCGGTCAGCCAGTCCCGCAGGAAATCGGCATCGACCAGGAGCTCGTTCTGGCCCACGTTGACGGAGTGCCGCAGAACGGCGATGAGTCGGCCGCTCGTGTCGGTCCATCCGTTGCGGCCGTTCCAGTGGAGGGTGCCCGGTGCGGGACCAAAGAACTCAGGAGCGGGGGCGTCGAACGAGATCGTTGCGAGGTTGCCTGGCGCGTACTCGTTTTCGCCAAGTAGCTCCCACACTGCTGGTCGTGTCGGAACGCTGAGCGGGTCCGTCCATTCGTGCTTCAAGACACTCAGCGTCTCGCCGTGGTGGTGCCCGAACGGGTACTCGCCCACATACCCGCTGTAGCTCATGGGGAGCCGGGACATCCCAAGGTCGTTGATCACGTCCCTTCCTTCGAGTTCGCCAAGGGCCACGGGAAGATCGTCGGTGCTCACCACATGGGTGTAGAGGTTGGTCCAGACCTGGTGGGTGCGCTTCGTGGTGTCGCCGGTGAGGTCCCAACTGTATGAGCCCGAAACGACGATGAAGGGGCGTCCGTCTCGTTCGGCGGAGGTGACATCGATAGTGGGGAGATCGGATTCATCGGCCACCCATTGGGCGTCAGTTCTCCCGGTCTTCGCGTCCCAGTTGTAGGTCGGCACCCAGGGACGGGGCGCATCGCTCGCGGGTTCGAACTCGGTCACTGTGGGGTCGACCTGCCGGACGATGGAGGATTCGGGTCCGGGCACAGCCGGCGGTGGGGCTTCCCAGGAGCTCCTGGTCTTGGGTGCGTGATCGGATAGGTGACCGATGAGCCGGTTGAGTGCAATCCACTGGTACTTCTTGCCGATCCGTTCGATCCACTTTGGCTTCCCGCGTCCGGGCCCGTACTTTCCCAGCACGTAGCCGTCGAAGTTTGAGTGCAGCCGGGGTCTGTATCCGAGGCGGATGACCTCTGCGACCACCCACCGCGCGCCGGCTGCCGCGTCGACACCTGGCCGGTCATGGAGTTCGTGCTTGAGCTGGTAGGTGAAGAAGTCGTCGACCGTGGTGGAGTGCACGAGCTTCGGGTAGTCACGATTGTCGTAGGGGCCGATGTCGTCTTCGGTGGGCCAGGTCAGCGGCCAGGTGCTGCTGTAAGGGGGCCTGAAACGGTCGGGCGTCACCTCTGCGGGCAGCGCTCCGCGATCGAGTGCCGCTTCGAGAATGCAACGGGCGGCGTCGCGAACCGCGGCGTTGGGGGTGAGGTCTGCGGAGGGTGTGAAGAAGGCGGCCGAGACGACCTCGGCGGCAGCGCCCCAGTCCGCGTCGCTACCGCTAGCCAGCAGCGCCGAGTAGGAGACCTGAAGGACGCGTTCGACGACCCACTCGTCGTCGACGATGCAGAATCGTTCGAGCAGGGCGGCGGCCTGGTGAGGGTGACGCGCAAGCAGGCGGGCTGCGGCGATTGTGGCTGGCTCGCGAACGCGGCGATCAGTGGCGCTAGTCGTCCAGAGCAGTGCGGCGACCCACAGTCGGGTGGTTTCCGTGCCGACCAGGTCGAGCGGTTTCTCGCCTCCCCAGCGGATCAGACGGTCGACTGCTCCGCTGGTGCCGTGACTTGTGTGCAGCCACCCGGTGAGGAACTGATCTCGGGTCGACATGGTGAGTTCACTGAAGAACTCATGGAGGAAGTCGGCGTTGAGTGGATGGCCGGGGCGAGCTGCGAGCCTGAACAGCATCGTAAGGCCTGCGTCGAAGGTCTCACGGCGATGCAAAGCGTTGGTGATAATGCTGCCCGTGTCGAGGGTGATGGAGTACACGGATCGCCATGCCGTGCCGGCGATGACGGCAGCGTCGCGCGCAGCGGTGTCGGGGATCTCGGCGGTGAAGGCGGTCAGCTCGAGCCCGAAGCGTTCGGCGACGACGACCGAGGTCGCTTCGAGGAGACCGACGTCGATGGTCGCGTCGAGTCCGATGAGCTCCCCGAGGCGACCGGACAGCTGGGCGCGGACGCCATCCGCATCGTTCACATGAGCGAGCGCATCGGAGACGATCAGGTGGTGGCCGATGCGCTCGAAGGTGATGGTGATGATGTCGGTGCCATAAGGGCTGCTGCCCGGGACGACGTCTTCTTCGACAAGACCCTGTGCGATGAGTCCATCGAGCAGCGACTTCTCGACACTGTTGTCGGACCAGATCGGGTTCAGCACGGCATGCGCGGTGAAGCGGGTGAGCGGGGCTCCGCCCTGGTCTGCGATAGCGCCGGCCAAAGCGTGCATCGCGCGGTGAACGATCTGGTCGGACACCGATGCGTCGACGAGATTACTGACGGCCTCGTTCGCGTGGTCGAGGACCATTTTGGTGAGCTCACCCAGCCCCATGTTGGCCTGGTCGAGCGAGAGGCGGCCATCGGATTGCAGCGCTTCGCAGACCAACCGGAGGTAGAGCGGGTTATCGAACTCGCCGTGGATCGGCGGTGACGTCGGAGGTTCGAGACCGTAGAACGCGGCATACTCGCTGACCGCCTCGAACTCGACACCCTCGAACCCCGTGTGCTCGAACCGGGGAATGGACATGCCGGGCGGGAGGACCTGATTGACGTAGTGGGTGCGTGCGGTCAGCAGCAGCCGAACGTGCGAGTGCCGGGTGACGATGGAGATGAGGCGATCGAGATTGTCCCGCCACACCGACCGTGGGCGGGTGTCGTTGAGCGCGTCGATGACGAGCAAGGTGGGTGCTCCTGCGGCGCGCGCGCTTTGGTCCAGCAGCGCGATGGTCTCCTCGCTGGTCAGGTCGGCCGGCATCTGGAGAACGTCGCGAAGGTGGGTGAGCGGGTCGTGGTTATTGAACCAGCGACCGTGCATCACGATGCTGGGCCGCCCTCTCTGAAGGCGCCGGGCGGCGGCATCCAGGGCAAGGTAGGTCTTGCCGATACCGGCGGGTCCGGTCATCAACGCAACTTGAGCGCTGGCGAGCGTCCCGAGGGGGCTGATGAGGAGCTCGATCGCGGTTTCGAGTTTGTCGCCCAAGTCGCGGAGAGCATCGACGGCTTCGGCCGGGAACTGGACCATGTATTCGCTCTGGTACTGTCGCCACCCCGCGGTGTCCCAGTTCTCGTGCGTCGCGTTCATCTGGTCGACCTCGAGGGCCTCCTGCTCCCTGACCACAGTGGCGGCCGCCTTCAGCGTTTGGCCGAGGCGCTGGAACTCAGCGTCCGTCCGGGCGCGCTCCCAGGTCTTGAGGGCCTCAATGACGGTCGTGGCGGCGCTACGGGCAGAATCCAGATCGGCATCGCTTCCGGCGTGCTGCAGGCGTCGTGTCGCTTCCGTGAGCTCGTCGACCTGGCCGAGGACGACCTGCCACCACTCATCGTCCGAGCAGAGCGCGGCGATGCTTCGAGCGGCAGGGACGTCCACGTTCAACTCTGGGGTGTACCGAGGTCTAGCAGCGTCGGTCGCGTCCTGCAGTCGGTCGATCCACCACTGTTGGGAGAGAACGTCGGCGTCGAACCAGTACCGCCGCTGGGCGCCGGAGGCGTCCAAGTGGGTTAGGCGTGTGGCGATGTTCGTCGCCCATTCGAACTCGAAGGTGACGGTCATGCCGCGGGCGGCCGCCATCGTCTGCCAGCCGTCGAGCCAGCCACCGTGGTCGTTTATCTTCTCCAGCAGCGATTTCCCTCTGCCACCCGTGCGGCCGGTCGGATCGGCGGGGATGGCGATGATGTACTTGGTGAGATCCGGGCGGTTGGTGAGGGCAGTTTTGACGGATGCATCCAGCTGCGACTTGTCAACGGCGGCATGGCTGGTCCAGTACTTCGCTTGCCAGCCGTGCTCGGCGCCGCCGGGAAGGGTCCAGTAGCACTCGACGCCTCCATCGCCTCCGGCTCCGTGAAGGGATACGAACTTCGCATCGGCGTCCGGGGGCTCTTGCGCGACCAGCTCGCAGATGAATTGCTCGTATCCGTCGCGCTGGCCTCCGGCGCCCAACGACCGCACGCGGGCAAAGTCGATATCAGGAATGTTCACTCGGCCTCCTCGCTGGGCTGGACATGTCTCTCGAGCGAAGAACTCCGAGGGGAGGATAGTTGCGAGATGCAGCAATCACCCGGCACTGGTACTCGCATTGAAACGGCCGAGAAGCGGGGGCTGTTCATCGAGACGCTTGACGATCTCGAAGCGGTTGTGCGACACCATCGACCAGCGGAGCCAGTCAGCATGCGAGATCCTCCCGGCGCGGATCGAGTGCTACGGGAGTGGATCGCCGATGCCATCCGGCGATCCATCGTCGTTGAGGGGAAGAGCATCATCCGTCGTCGCCCATTCGTTCCGCTTCTGCGTCGTTACGGCGGGCTTCATGCTGATAGCTGTCCGCGATGCCCCGCAGGATGCGAGCCGTGCGTGGCCACCGCGTGGCGATCTTGCTAGCCATATCCCGGTACTGCTGTTCGAGCGCACGTTCCTGATCGCCGCCATCGAACACGCCACGCGAAGTCACACCACGTTGATTGGTCTTGCCGATGTGCAAGCCCGTGTCGATCCGTGCATTGCCAACGTTTTCGATGACTTCCCGAACGGCTTCGGCTGGCCAGACCCCGTCTGACCCAACGGGGCTCGAGGCAAGTACCTGCCCGATCTGCTCGTCGCCGATCGATGCTCGCCCACTGTCCGCGAGGGCAAGGCGGGCGGCGCGTACCCATTCCGTGAGGTGGTCGGCGTCGATACTGCCGTCGTCCGCAAGTCCGGGGAGCGTGCGCCATTTGCGGAGCACTGAGAAGGATAGGTGCGCGAAGGCCTGCTCCTGTGGTGAGGGCGTTCGCTTGGGCACCCCTTCCGCGCGGAAGATGGCGCTCACCATGTTGACGAAGTCAGTGGGATCCTTACTCAGCTCTCGATAAAGGGCGCCCGAAGGCTCATGGTCGTGGACAAGCTCAAAGAACATGAACTCGTAGCCTGGGAGTTCGTCGTCGTCAGGCACCCGTTGTTCCATGTATTCCAGAAGTTTGCCGACGTAGTAGCCGCTCATCGTGGTGTCCTGGGGAGGCTCCGTTCCTCGACGTAGTGCGTCGAACACCTCCTTGACGAGACTGATCTCCGGTTCCTGATGCTCGTGCAGCATGATGCTCAGAAGTGCCATCGCCTCCCAGGGGCGACCATGTTGAACGAACAGCCGGACGCCCTCCGCCCGATCGTCAGAAGCCGCAGCGAAGGGCTGAGCTCGCTTCCAATAGGCCTCTTCGAGTCCTTCGCCCAGCGAGGACACCTCAGCCCAGTACTGGCGCGAGAGAGGCACTGCTGCCATCAGAATCTCTCGAGCTTCGGCCTCCTGAAGCGCCGGGCTTGCGAAGGCGTTCTTCAGCCACTCCATCCCCCCTTCGTGGATCTTCACGCTCACGTAGTTCAACGCTGCTTGATTCAAGTTGGGCTCCGATGAACTCAGCCACCCGAGAATCTCTTGATCTGGTGCGTTGGCCTTGCCTGCGAGCAGCCGTCCCACGACATGGGGTGTCTTGACATCGATGGTGAGCGAGCGCAGTGCGTCTGAGCCGAGTACAAGTACGTGGTCGAGCGCCTCGCGTTGAAGTCGCGCGAGTTCGATGTCGTATCCTTCGTCGCCCAGCTTGAGATTGGGTATGTGAGCCCGCCAGTCGAAGAGACTGGAGAACCGTCGCCCGTCCTGGGTGGGCGCGAGGGCGTCGGCAAGTTCGCGGAACGTGACCACGTCCTCAGCGGGCATAGCCCACTCGGCGTCGGAGTACTCCTCGTGCCGTTCTGCCTCGCTGCTCAGCGTTTCCCAAACCGCATACACGTCTTCGGGCGACCAGTCTTGAGCGCCGATGACCTCGCGGAGCTTGGCTAGGACTGCGACCCGTTCCTGGGGCGGCAGTTCATCGATCTGCGGAACAAGCTCTTTCCAGCGTGCTGCGTCGGTCCCAGCAGCGGCGGTGACGAGGATTACGAGCTCATGAACGAAATGCCCCCAGTCCGCATAGGTGACCGATTGCCGGGTGGGCGACCAGTCGCGATACGTCGGAGCGTGCGGCTGGAAAGCAACTGCGTGACTCTCAGGCCAGACGCCGAGGGCAAGCTTCCAGCCGACGTCGGGTTCGCGCTGCATGAGACGCGCGATGACGGCGAGTTTGTCGTCGACGTTCGCGCCGCTCTGAGGCAACCAGCCCGCGGCGACATTCTGCAGGCTCTCGATCGGACGATTGCTTAGCCGACCACCGGGATCCAGTGCGGACAACCTTCCAAGAAGCGCTGCCGCCCGACCGAAATAGGTCGGCGACCAGCACAGCGTCTCGAGTGCCCACAGCAAGTTGGGGTGTGGCGACGATGGTCCGAAAAGAGTGTCCGCGCCGCTGTCTTGGAACATCGTGCGAAGAATCGGGTCGGTGCGGTCCAAGTCGAGTTCAACCGCATCCTGAAATACCTCCGGGGCGGCTTCCGCCAAGCTGGGCAGGACACTGGCCAGTCGAGCCCAGGTCGTTCCTGTGTCGTCGGCGTTTGCAGCTTGAAGTAGATCGTGAACGAGCCGGCTGACCCGCCCCTGCATGGCTAGGTCAGCGGGAAGCTCGACGTCGCTCGCGGCGGCGAGCGCTAGTCCGTCCGCCATGTCTTTCCTGAGCGTCTCCGAATGGGTCGGGTTGGTGCCTTGGGCGCTCGTGGTCAGACGAGCGACGGCATCCATGCCCTGGTACGGGTCCGGTGTCAACAGGACATCTGCGACAACCTCGGCCCACCTCGCTAGTTCACCATCAGTGAGCGTCGGTAGGAGGAGAAGAGCAGCCTCTGCCGGCGAGGTGACACGCCAGGTGCCGCCCGAACGAACGAACGGTGCATCCGCACGGCCGGCGAGACTTTTCAGAAGGCGATCGATATCGTCGCGTGATCGTCCGGTCAGTCTTTCGATCACTGCGAGGTCGCCTTCAGCGTTCGTCCACGAACCAACCAGAACGAGCGGTGCGAGGATAGCGGCTTGTTCGGTATTGGTGACCCACTCTGGGGCTCGGAAGCGTGGCTCGCGCGCGATCGAACGAACGAGCGCGGGCACACTGCGACGCGCGAGGGCCACCATCGCCTCGGCCTTGTTCGAGTCGGACACGACGGCCTTAAGCGCCTCGCGAGCGGTTGCGCGGTCTACCTTGCGGAGCTCAATCTTCTTGGCGTTTCGAATGATGTCGCCGGGCTCGGCGATCAAGATCACCCGATGTCCGTTGTCGACGGCGGCCGCGAGGTCGGGCGCATCGGAAAACAACGGAACGAGAATTAGAGGAGACCGCGATTCGGTCAGCCGCTGCCAGGCGGCGCTGTCGGTGACAACAATGGCCCGGTACAGAAGGTCGTTCTGCGCAGCCAAGGCGGCGAACGTGAAGGCGAGGGCCTCATCGCGCCACGGCGCTTGAATGGCCAAGATCGCGTCGCCGGATCCTGCAGCAGTAAGGGTTGCACGCAACGCGTCGGCCTCAGCGGTGCGTCCAGCCGCGAAGAAGTCAGCCGGGAGCGCCACCGTCGTGCGACCCTGAAAAGCCTGCCACCACCGTTCGATGGTCTGTGCGTCTCGCGGTCGGTAGCCTAGTCGCTCCGAAATCCAACGATGTACGGACGGCGATGCTTGGAGCCAACTCTCCAGAGTGTGCGCATCGATGGCCTTCACGTCAGAGAATTTCGTCTCGGCGGCGCGATCGGAAGCCCACGCGCTACCGCCAGCCCAGTTCCTCGGCGTGGCGAAGACAAAGACTGAACTCGCGTCAGCGGGGAGGGCGAGCACCCGCTTGTCGTAGTCGCTCTGAGCCTTTCCCTTCGGGTTGGCGTCCGTGCCGAACTCGAAGCGCAGCTCGCCGACTGGAAGGTACGCACTACCTGCAGACGTGGCGGTGCCGTCCCAACCAGAGGCAGCCACACCCTCGTGGGCGCGGACTTGCAGATTGCTGATCCCGGGAGTCACCGCGAGAAGACGACGCATCAGCTCGGGAAAGGCGGTCTTCGCATCATCGCGGGCAGCCCAGGTGTTCAGTTCGTTGGCGGTGATGAGCTCAGGCCCGTCCGTGCGGAGCGCGGGTGCGACAGACGAAGCGCTTGAGCCGCGTTCCTTCTGAAGGCGCAGGACCTCTTCTCGAGCAAAACGATGCTGCGTCGAGCCAGGAACACGAGCTGACACGAGGGTGCCTGCTGTGACCCAGTTCCTGACGGTGTTTTCGTGCACCCCAAGGAGCTTCGCGGTCTCACGAACGTTCAGGAATGGCTTCAGTTCATCTTCACTCTCCATACCATCAGTATAGCAGATTGTGGACTTTGTGTACTTGGATTGCATTACCGGGCCGTTGACCTGTGTGTCGGCCACTGGGTCTCATCGCCAATTCGGCCCGTAGAAGCGCAAGGCGCACACTCTGCTTGGCGAGGCCGAGCTCCCGCGCGAAAGTCGTCAAGGATTTGCCCGCCCTGTAGAGGACGACTGCCTGGGCAGTTTGGTTGGGCGTGAGCGGCTGTCGGCGCATGGGCACGTTCGTGTCTTTCAGTAGGCGCAGGACCGTTGACTTCCCAATGCCGTAGCGCGGTGCGACGGCGGGCGGTGTGTCCTCGCAATCGGGCCTCTCCGTGGGATGCCGCGCGTGTGGGCGAGCGAGAAGAAGTTCTGTCTGCGCCCCACGGCAGAATGGACTCGACGCGAACGCGAGCAAGCAGAGGGGAGCACGAGTGCTGAACTGGATCCGACGAGCGCTGAACCTCCCAACAGACGCCGTGCCCGTACCCGCAAGGTCCAAGAACCTCCACCAAGCGGTGCTTGGAGAGGCGGTTGTCTACTTCGCCCATACTGTTCCGACTTCGAAACCCATTGATCTCGGTAAGGCGGCGAAGCAACTCCTTGATACTGAACTCGCATTGAGCGCAGCGTGGCCATCGGACAGGTCAGCGCGACTGCCTCCGTCCTTGGAGAGGATTGAACGAGACCTGACCCGCCTTCGACAGCTCAAGACATGGACCGACAACCTGAACGGGCTGCCGTCCTTGGTGAGGGGCGTTGTCTCGCATCCGGTGACTGCGTTCCGAGTACTCCGATTGCTCAATGTAAAGCGCAACGACGTTCCGGACGAGGGCGAGGAAAACTCGTCGCTCGAAACTGTGCGTGTCGAGGTCGAGAAGATCCTCGTGGACGCACAGAAGGTCACGCTCATGGAGAAAGAGATAGATGATGATCTCTTCTGGAGCGAACAAGAAGACCTCGATGCTTATGTGCGGTTGTTCCTGCGCACGACGCAGCACACTATCCGAATCGGTGACAAAGAAAGGTCGATCACTCTTGAGCCTCGGCTGATGCTGCACCGTGAGGATGTTGTGCAGATTACCGGCTCTTCACAGATGAGGGTGTAGGTCCGTAGGAGACCCCCGACCCCGGGAGACGGGTCGAGGTCCTTGATGATGGAAGTTCTCACACTGCCTCACCAAAGACCTCGACGTGCCCCAATGTAGCTACACCCCTGCCGATCTGACCACGTTCTGCCGCCTAGACGACCTCGGCCTGACCGTGACCGGCCAGCACCTGAGTCCCGAGCGGGCCGTCCTGTTGTGTCGTCCGGTCGAACCCGACGACTGGTGCCACCGCTGCGGCTGCCACGGATCACCACGCGACAGCGTGGTCCGCGAACTCGCCCACGTGCCGTTCGGCTGGCGTCCCACCACCCTGCAGGTCCGGTTGCGCCGCTACCAGTGCCGTGACTGCGGGCACGTGTGGCGCCAGAAACTGTCCCGCGCGGCGCAGCCACGGTCCTGCTTGTCGCGTGGGGCGCTGCGCTGGGCTCTGGAGG
>NZ_BAAAKI010000012.1:129483-158631 GCF_039527675.1 Luteococcus sanguinis | reverse complement strand
AGAGCACTCGGCGGGAAAGCTCCCATCACCCGACTGTCATGAACCTGTCTGCCACCAACACCTAGGGTGGTCAGCACCATGACAGCACTGCTCCGCCTGCGCCTCAGCGACAGCTGGGAAGACCTCGCCGCCGACCTGGCCGGCGAGCTGCGTTCCGTCGACGTCGACCCCTTCGTGTCCATCCCCATTGTCGTGGGTGGCTCGGCGGCGTCTCGGCGCCTCTCGCAGGTGCTGGCGACACGCCTCTCGGACGACGGGCTGGGCGTCTGCGCGGGCGTGGAGTTCACCCAGTTGAGGCGGCTGCGACGGGCGCTGGAGCATGACCTGCTCGGTCTGGACGCGGCCACCGATCCCTGGCGCAGCCGCGGTCTGGCGATGGCCGTCCTCGAGGTTCTGGACGAATGCTCCGGCCAACCCTGGGCTGCCGTCCTGGACCACCACCTCGGCTCGGCAGAAGCACGTCCGGGACGCCGGCTGGCGACCGCGAACAAGATCGGCGGGTTGTTCCTGGGTTACTGCCGCACGGCACCGGGGATGGTGCGCGAATGGTCCGCCGGTCGAGCAGTGGGCGCCGATGCGCAACCGCTTCCCGAACACCGTCAATGGCAGCCCGAGGTGTGGCTGCGGGTCCGAGCGCTGCTCGACCCCGCCCCCGACCCGGTGGCCCGGCACGACCTGCTGGTCGACGCAGTGGCCACCCTCGCTGCCAGCGAAGAGGTGCTCCGCCTGCTCGATCCCACGCCCTGCACCCCACTCGACCGCGCCCTGGTGCAGGCCCTGGCCACCAGACGCCCGGTGCATGCCTGGTTGTTGGACCAGTCGGAGATGGACGGCGCCCTGGTGTCCCGCTTTGGCGGCTTGCGCGCCGAGGCCCTGGATCGTTGGCGCACGGCTGCGGACGTCGTCGAGGTACTGCCGCCGGTGACTCCTCGCCCGCGCGGGCTGCTCGGGGCGCTGCAGCATGGGGGCGATGGCGCTGAGATCGGCTCGGTGCAGATCCATCGGGCGCACGGCCTGGACCGCCAGGTGGAGGTCTTGCGGGAGTCTCTCGTCGCGCTGTTCGAGGACGACCCGACACTCGAGCCGCGTGATGTCGTCGTCGCCTGCACCGACCTGGCCGCGGCCGCGCCCTTGGTGCGCGCCTCCTTCCAACTGGACCGTGACCGGATCGGGCCGCTGCTCCACCCCGGCCATGAACTACGCGTGCAACTGGCTGACGGTTCGCTGGCCCAGCCCAACCAGGTGTTGGTCGGGCTGGTGCACGTGTTGGACCTGGTGGCCGGTCGCGCGACCTCCTCCGCGCTGCTCGACCTGTGCAACTCGCCCGCCGTCATCGCGCGGTTCGCCCTCGGCGAGGATGATCGGGAGCGCGTCGGACGGCTGATCAAGCAGGCCGACATCCGGTGGGGGCTGGACGCGAACCACCGCGCCAGCTTCGGGCTGGCCGGGGTGCGCCAGTCGACCTGGCTGGCGGGGCTCGACCGGGTCCTCGTGGGCGTGGCCATGGGTCAGGAGCCTCCGTCGTGGCTCGGCACCGCACTTCCCCTGGCGCAGGTCGAGTCCAATGACGTGGCCGCCGCCGGCAAGCTCGCCGAGATCGTCTCACGCGTCCGGCGGGTCGCCGCCGGGCTGCGGGAACCGGCCTCGATCGGGGTGTGGGTGAACCGACTGCAGGAGGTCATTGACCTGCTGCTCGGAGCGGAACGTGAACAGGCCTGGCAGGTAAGTGCCGCCAGCGCTGAGTTGGCCGACCTCGCCGACCTCACCGTCGACCGCCGCGCCGAGCTTGTGTTGGGTGACATCCGTGCCCTCTTCGACCGCCTGCTGCGGGTCGGGCGCGGTCGTCCCAACCACGGCAACGGCTCGTTGCTGGTGTGCGGTCTGGACGATCTCGGCGCTGTGCCCCATCGGGTGGTCGCCGTGCTCGGTCTGGACGACCGATCATTCCCCCGCCGTCCAACGCGCGATGGGGATGATGTGGTGCGCCAGGTGGACATCGAACTGGACCCTCGCGCGCAGTCGCGCCAATGGTTGCTGGACGCACTGGCGTCGGCCCGCGAGCGCTTCCTGGTCGTCCACCAGGGTTTCGATGCGCGCACCAACGAACCGCTCCCCAGGCCGGTCGCGCTGGCGGACCTCCTGGACGCCTGTGAGCAGCACTCCGGCGGGAGCTTCGACTGCGTGGCGCACCCCCTGATGCCGCACTCTGCCCGCAACTTCACCCCCGGGGCCGTCGGATCCTTCGACCAGCTGGCGCTGGCCGGTGCCCGCGCCCGCGAGCAGTTCCTCGCCCAGGTACCCACACCACGTCCTGCGCTGTGGCAGCAGAGCCTCGGCACTCCGCCGTCGGGCGACGTCGAACTCGAGCAGCTGGTGACCTTCTTCAAGCACCCCGCCCGTGAGCTGCTGCGCCACAGCATGGGCGTCACGATGGGCAGCTGGGACGAGCAGTTGTCGGACGATCTGCCGGTCGACCCGAGTTTCCTGGACGACTGGCGGATCGGGCACCGGATGGTGGAACTCGCGTTGGCCGGGTTGGACCCGGCGCAGGTGGAGGCGGCCGAGCGGCTGCGCGGCGACCTGCCGCCAGGTGTGCTGGGCAGCCGGGTGCTGGAACGCCTGATGCCGACGGTGCGCAAGGTGGTCGACGCCACGATGCGCGTCAGCCAGGGCCCGGGCGAGGACCACGACTGCGTCCTGCAGCTCACCGGCGGGCGGCTCACCGGGCGTGTTCGCACCCAGGGGAATGCGGTGTGCAGCCACGTCTTCTCCAAGAGCAATGGCCAGCACCTGCTGCAGGCCTGGCTGCCGTTGCTGGTGCTGGGTGCCACCACGGCGGCACCTGTTGGTGGCTGGCGGGCGGTCCATGTCGGACGTGATGCGGTCGCGACCCTGCTGGCACCGCCGCCCGAGGCCTGTGCTCAACTGCTCGGGGAGTTCGTGGCCCTGCGACACGAGGGCTTGCAGCGGCTGCTGCCACTGCCGGTCAAGACCGCCGCGGAAAGGATGTCAGTCGTACCGCTGCGCCCGTGGGGGGATCAGGACCCGGCCCGCAATGCTCGACGCGCGTGGCAGCGCTCCGACCACGATGCCGACTGGGCTCGCTTCCTCGGCGACGAGTACGAGGACCTGATGGCACCACCGCCGCTGGACGGCGACCCGGGCCTGCTCGCGGGCAGTCGATTCGAGGGGCTGGCGGACTGGCTGTTCGGCCCCCTGCGTACCCAGCTGACGGTGGAGAACCTGCGATGACCGAGACCCTTCCCGCCGCCCCCGTGGGTGGCCCCCAGCCGGAGGGCTTCGACCTGGTGGGTCCGCTGCCGACCGGCACCACCGTTCTCGAGGCCTCGGCCGGTACGGGCAAGACCTATGCCATCACGGCGCTGGCGGTGCGCTACCTGGCCGAGGGTCGCTTTCGGCTGGACGAAGTGATGATGGTCACCTTCAGCCGCGCCGCCACCGGCGAGTTGCGCAGCCGGGTGCACGAACGGCTCGTTCATACCGTCGAGTTGTTGCAGTCCGCTGCCGAGGGAAGGGTGCCCGGTGAGATTGACCCCGTGGACGCCTTGCTGGTGACCGGGACCCCGACCGAGTTGATCGAACGCCGGGACCGGCTCCGCGCCGCCCTGGGGGACATCGACCAGGCCACCATCGCCACCACCCACGAGTTCTGCCAGCAGATGCTCACCGGGCTGGGGATGCTCACCGACCATGACGCCACCGCGCGCTTCGTCGACGACGTCAGCGACGTCGCGACCCAGGTGGCCCAGGACGTGTACCTGGCCCACGAGCTGACCAGCACTGACACCAAGCCGCCGCACAAGCTGGCCCGCTGGGACCAGTGGCGTGCCGTGGCGCTGGCAGCCACCATCCGCGAACCCGTCGCGCCGCTCGCCCCGCAGCCGGCCGAGGGCCTGACCGCTGACCGGGTGGGCTTCGCTGCGCAGGTGCGCGGTGAGTTCGAGGCCCGCATGCGCCGGGCGGGGTTGTACACCTTTGACGACATGGTGGGACGCCTGCGGGCTGCCCTGCTTGACCCGGTCACCGGCGAGCAGGCCGTTGCCGCACTCGCCGCCCGCTACCCACTCGTGCTGATCGACGAGTTCCAGGACACCGACCCCACCCAGTGGGAGATCGTCGAGAAGGCCTTCGCCGGGCGCTCCACCCTGGTGCTGATCGGTGACCCGAAGCAAGCCATCTACGCCTTTCGTGGCGCCGACGTCGCCGCCTACCTGCAGGCCACGCAGCAGGGCGAGACCCGAACCTTGCCCACCAACCACCGCTCCGATGCGGGCGTGGTCGCGGCCGTCCTCGACCTCTTCGCGGGGGCTGCGCTCGGCGACGGCCGGATCGTCGTCCGCGAGGTCTCTGCGCGCCATGAACAGCCGCGTATCCGCAGGGCCCGCTCAGAGCCCTCGGCCACCACCCCGGCCGAGATCCGGTGCATCCCGCGAACGGGAAGCTCCGAACTCACCAGCCGGGCGGCAGCCCAACTCGTCGACACGGACCTCGTCAACCAGGTCGTGGCGCTGCTGACCGACGGCTGGGAGGTGTTCGATGCAGAACCTGACCAGTGGCGTCCGCTGCAGGCCCGTGACATCGCCGTGCTGGTGCGTCGCAATCGCCGTGGCGAGCAGATCCGTCGCGCCCTGGTCGCGGCTGGCGTCGGTGCCGTCTTCGGCGGCGCTGACCCGGTGATGCGCACGACAGCGGCACGCGACTGGCTGGAACTGCTCACCGCCCTGTGCGACCCGCGCACCACGACGATGAAGCGGGCAGCGCTGACCAGTCTGGTGGGCTGGGACGAGATGCAGCTGGCGGCCGCGGTGCGCGACGAGCCCGGGTTGCCCAGCCACCAGACACTGGGCAACCTCGCGGTGGAGATGAAAACACTCGCCCGCGTGCTCGCCGACCAGGGCGTGGCCGCCGTGCACGAGCTCTTGTGCGAGCAGCACCACCTCTACCAGCGGCTGCTGGCGCGTCCCGGCGGTGAGCGCCTGCTCACCGACATTCGCCACGTCGCACAGCTCCTGCAAGAGGCAGCGAATCGCCAGCAACTCGGGCCGGCGGCCCTCGTCGACTGGCTGGCTGACCGGATCGACCAGGCCGATGCCGGCCAGGACGCCGATCGCACCCGCCGGTTGGAGACCGACCGGTCGTGCGTCCAGGTCATGACCGTCCACGGGGCCAAGGGCCTCGAGTTCCCGGTGGTGCTGCTGCCCGAAGCCGCCGACTCCTGGCAGCCGGAGGACAAGTTCGAGCCCGTGGTCCGCCACGAGGGCACCGACCGGGTACTCGACGTGGGCGTCGACGCGGGACGCAAGGAACGCTGGGCCCAGCACCTCGCCGAGGAACGGGCCGAGTCGCTGCGCACCCTCTACGTGGCGGCCACCCGGGCGAAGAGCCGGCTCGTGATGTGGTGGGCCCCGACCAAGGAGAACACGGCCGGTTCCCCGCTGCACCGGCTGTTGAACGGCCCCCGCCGCCACGGAGCAACCCCTGACGCGGACTACCCCTTGGAGCCCACTCCCGTCGAGGGCAATCGCCTCGACCCCCGGCTCACCAGCGTCGTGACCGTGCCCGCCGCGCCAGCACGGGTGCTGCCAGCTGCCCCCACCGGACGCACCGAGCTGCGCGCGCGCACCGCCCGGCGGGAGATCGACCGCACCTGGCGCAGGACCTCCTACTCGGGCCTGACCGCCGACGTGCACGGGATGCCGCTGCTGGAGCGCCCCGACGGGTGGCTGGACGACGAACCGGATGCGACCGACCCTGGTGATGTCCGGCAGGGCCGCGATGAGGCGCCAGCGCTGGCGGTCGCACCGACCGTCGAGGATCCGCTCATTTCGTCACTCGCGCCCCTGCCCGGCGGTGTCCAGTTCGGTTCCCTGGTGCACGGCGTCCTCGAGCTGGTGAATCCGCAGGCACCCGATCTGCCCGCCGAGGTGGCCCGGCACGTGGACCATCTGGTCACCAGGATGCCGGTGGACGGCCTGGACGCCGAGGCCCTCGCGCGCGGGGTGCTCGAGGTGCTCGACACCCCCCTCGGCGACCTGGCGAATGGACTGCGCCTGGCCGACATCGCGGTCGCCGACCGTCTTGCCGAACTGGACTTCGAGTTGCCGCTCGGGTCGAACAGGCGCACTGCAACCCTCGGCGCGATCGCCGCTGCGCTCTGCGACCCGGGCCTCGCCGGTCAGGACCCCTTCGCCGAGCGCTATGGGCAGCACCTGGCCGCTTCCCCGGTCGCCGACAAGGTCTTGCGCGGCTTCCTGACCGGCTCGATCGACGCCGTGCTGAGGTTGCCCGACCAGCGCCACCTGGTGGTCGACTACAAGACCAACCGGATGCCCACCGAGACCGACCTGACCGTGTGGCACTACACCCCGCCCGCGATGGCCAGGGCGATGATCGAGGCGCACTACCCCCTGCAGGCCCTGCTCTACTGCGCGGCCCTGCACCGTTACCTGTCGTGGCGGCTGCCCGGCTACGATCCGGCGCGCCACCTGGGCGGGGTTGGTTATCTCTTCGTCCGCGGGATGGCTGGGCCCGAGACCCCCGTCGTCGAGGGCATGCCCTGCGGTGTGTTCACCTGGCACCCGGCCCCGCGGCTCGTGGTGACCGTCTCCGAACTCCTGGGAGGACTGCGATGAGCTCCGAGGCGCACCCCGGGCGGAACACCGCCACCGTGCCCGATCCCTACCGGGCCATCTCGGCTGTCGGGGTTCTCGGCGCGTTCAGCGACGAGGGCGTGCTGGAACTCGCCGACGTCCACGTCGCGCAGACGCTCGGCCGCCTCTGCCGTGAATCCAGCGAACCGGTGCTGCTGGCCGTCGCACTCGCCGTCCGTGCCCTGCGGACCGGGTCGGTCTGCCTCGACCTGCGCACGGCGCGAGCGCAGGTGCTGGCCGACATCAAGGACCCTGCCCTGGACCCCGAGGTGACGGCGGTCCCGGTTGCCGAATTGCCCTGGCCCGAGGTGGACGAATGGCTCGCGGCGCTGGCTGCGAGCCCGATGGTGGCCCAGGGCGCGGCTGCGGCGGCGAACAAGCTCCCGGTCCGGCTCGTCGATGACCTGCTCTACCTGGAGCGCTACTGGCTCGAGGAGAGCGTCGTCCGCCGGCAACTGGACGACCGTTCGGCCCGGCCCGTACCCCCGATCGATGAGCTTCGGCTGGCTCGCGCCCTCGGCGCGTTGTTCGACGGGGTCGGTCTGGACGAGGGTGAGGAGGACCGCCAGAAGAAGGCGGCGAGCGCCGCAGCGTCCGGGTGGACGACGGTGGTCGCCGGTGGTCCGGGCACCGGCAAGACCAGCACCGTCGCCAAACTCCTGGCCACCCTGCAGGCGCAGACCTCCACCCCGCTGCGGATCGCCCTTGCTGCACCCAGCGGCAAGGCCGCCGCCCGCCTGCAGCAGGCCGTCAGCCAGGCGCTGTCCGAATTGCCGGAGGGCTCGGCCCGTCCGCACCCGGAGGAGGCCTCAACGCTGCACAAGCTGCTGGAGGCCCGCGGTGCCGGGGGTGGTTTCGGGCGTGGTGCCACCAATCCCCTGCCGCACCACGTCGTCGTCGTGGACGAGGTCTCCATGGTCGCCCTGCCGCTGATGGCGCGACTGTTGGAGGCGCTGCGCGAGGACACGCGGCTCGTCCTGGTCGGTGACCACCACCAGCTCACGAGCGTCGACGCCGGATCGGTGCTGGCCGACCTGGTCGCCGCCTCCCGGCTGCCGAACTCACCCGACCGTGGCCAGGTGGTCGAGCTGGTGCACACCTGGCGCTTCGGCACCGACATCGCCAACCTGGCCGAGACCATCCGGCGGGGGGAGGCAGACGAGGCCCTGTCGCTGCTGGCGGCAGGCGGGCAGGTCCAGATGACGGCTGTCGGTGGCCGCGAGCTCGCGCACTGGTCGCCCGCCGACTCGCCCGAGTTGTCCGCCGCCATCCGGGATTGCGGACACTTGATCCACGCCGCCGCCCAGGCCGGGGACATCGCCCAGGCGCTGGACCACCTGGACGACCACCGCCTGCTGTGTGCCCACCGTGAGGGTCGCTACGGCGTGGCGCGCTGGGGTCGGCTGGCCGAGGAGCACCTGCGAGCCTCCATCCCCGGCTACGGCGCCGAAGGCGAGTGGTACCCCGGCCGTCCGCTGCTGGTGACCCAGAACCTGCGCGACCTCGGGCTGTCGAATGGCGACTCGGGGGTGGTGGTGGCGCTGGACGGCCAGTCCCGCGCCGCGATCGGTGACCGGACGCAGTGGGGCACCTTTTCGCCCTATCTCCTGGACCAGGTGACGAGCCTGCACGCCATGACCGTCCACAAGGCCCAGGGCAGCCAGTTCCGCCAGGTCACGGTCGTGTTGCCTCCGCCGGACTCGCCGCTCCTGACCCGGGAACTGCTCTACACCGCCGTCACCCGGGCAAGCCAGAGCGTTCACCTGGTCGGCGATCCGGAGTCGGTCCGCCGGGCGGTCGAGAACCCCGCTGGACGGTCATCGGGCCTGGCCCGGGGCTGGTAGTCCATCCGCCTCGAACGGGATGTGGCGGGCCTCAGGCGAGCAGCGGGTTGTCGTCCGGATCGGGCAGGGAGCCATCCAGCCACAGGCCGATCAGGCGCGAGGCAATCGAGTTGTTCGGCGGGTGGGTGATGCTGCCGTCCGCGACGGCCGCGGTGAACTCAGCGCGGCGGTACCAGTGGGCCCACTCGATCTCGACGCCGTCGGCCACCGGCTCACCCTGGCCGCGGGCCACGAAGCCCAGCATCAGTGACCTCGGGAAGGGCCACGCCTGGCTGGCCACATAGCGCGCCGCGCTGATGGTCACCTGCACCTCCTCGGCGACCTCCCGTACGACGGCGTGCTCGGCGCTCTCCCCCGACTCGAGGAAACCGGCAAGCACCGACACCCGTCCTGGCCCCCAGCTGGCCTGATGGGCGAGCAGCAGTCGGTCGTCCGCATCGAGGACGGCGACGATCATCGCCGGGTCGTGCCGAGGAAAGACATCACGGCCGCAGCCGGTACAGGTACGGTGGAAACCGCCGGTCGCCATGGTCGTCGGGGCGCCACAGCGCTCGCAGTGGCGGGCCGCGTTATGCCAGGCGAGGATCGCAACGGCAGCGGTGGCCACCTCGTGCAGGCCGGGATCGTCGGGCGCGTCGCGGAGCGAGCGTGGGTCGGCCACCTCCCCGCGACTCGAGAACCAGGCAACGCCCTCGGTGTCACGCCCGAGCAGGACGTGCCGTTGAGGGTCCAGCTGGCCGTCGGTGGGTCGCCCCAGCGGCACGGCAAAACCGCCAGAGCCATCGACGACGACCTCGCGTGTGCCGGGCTCGGACCACCACGACTCCACGGTGGCCGGGTCATGTCGGGTCTCGCCGGCGCGGTCGAGGAAAGGAGTCAGGGTCCAGGGCGTCTGCACGTGCTCGAAACTACCCGCCCGCCAAGGTCGTCAGTTCTGCCAGGTCTGCGAAGTGTTCGGGACGTTCCACCTCACCGGTGAGCACGTGCAGGAAGACCGCGTCCACCCGCTCCGGGGCAACCCCGCTGGCCTGCGCCCAGGCCAGCCGGTAGATCGCGAGCTGCAGCGGGTCGGCAGGCAGCGAGGATGTCTTCCAGTCCACTACCTGGTAGTCGAAACCATCGCTGCCGTCGAGGCGGTAGACGGCATCGATCCGACCCCGGACCTGCGTGCTCCCCAGCACCAGCACGAAGGGGGCCTCCACGGCCACCGGAACCCGGTCGGCGTAGGGGCCAGACTCGAAGGCCGCCACCAGCCGGGCCAGAGCTTGGTCGGAGGTGGTCACCTCCGTCTCGGGCCAGTCGTCCGGGTCGACGAGGGTCGCCACCCCAAAGCGGCGTTCCACCCACTCGTGGAAGCGGGTGCCCAAGGTGGCGGCTTGGCTGACCGGACGCGGCATCGGCCGCACCAGGCGCGTCGCAAATCCGTCCGGGTCACGGCGGGCCGCCATCAAGGCGGATGCCGACAATGAGGTCGGCATCGGGACCATGACCGTCTCCGCGTCGCCCGCTGTGGCCTCGGTCAGCAGCTGGTCGATCTCCGCGTCCCACTGGGCCACGGTTGCCACGTGGTCCAGCATCAGGTCGTCATCGGACGCGTAGTCGCCGGTGGAGGCAAAGCGGGTGCGGGCCCGCTCGACCAGCTCGGCCGCGAGCAGTCGCCGTCCGTGCGCTTCCGAGTCCGACGGGACGGGCCATGGCACCGGGTGCGAGACGGGAACCGCAGGGTTCTCCTCCGACGGTGGCGGGGCCACCGCGAGCACCTGGCCCTGTCGTTCGGCCTCGACGGCGACCGCCTGCCAGTAGGGACTCACCTTGCGGGGGCGGGACAGCCCGGAGCGCCAGGTGTGTGCGGTCGCCACCAGCCGCTGCCGGGCGCGCGTGACGGCGACATAGGCCAACCGGTCCTCGGCGTGCAGCTGGGCCTGTTTCAGTTCCTCGCCGTACTCGGTGAAGGCGGCATTGGTGACCTCCACCAGCTGCGGCACCGAGTCGGCGTCCCCGCGCAGGTCGGCCGGCAGCACACCGGGCGCCTTCAACCAGTTGTCCGTGACGCGGTCGCTGGGGAAGGTGCCGTGCACCAAAGCCGGCAGGAACACCACGTCCCACTCCAGACCCTTGGCGCGATGCACGGTCATCAGTTTCACGGAGTTCCGGTCACTGGGGGTGGCCTGGTCCAGGCCAGCGCCGTACTCCAGTTCGGCGGCCAACCAGGCGAGCAGGCCCGACAGGGAGGCATCGCCGTCAACGTCCACATAGCCCGCCACGGCATCCACGAAGGTCGCCAGCTGGGCACGCCGGTTGGAGGCGTGCAGCTCGGTGGTCGCCGAGAGTTCCACCTCCAGCCCGAGGGTCGCAACCACCCGGCGCAGCAGTTCGGTGACCGGTTCGGCGGCGTGCTGGCGCAACCGACGCAGTTCCTCCGCGAACCATGCGAAGCGTTCACGAGCCTGATCGCTGTAGGGCAGCTCCCCCGGACTCTCCACCGCGTCCAGCAGGCTGACCACCTCAGAGGGGTCCAGCCCGGTGGTGGCCCGGTCCAGATCGGCGGACAGGTCGAGGTCGGCTGCCCGCTCCGGGCTGCCCTCTTGGGCCAGATGGACGGCTCGTCGGCCAAGCAGGGCCAGGTCGCGCGGCCCGATCCGCCAGCGAGTGCCGGACAGCAGCCGGACGACCTCGGGGTTGGCGGTCACGTCGTCGATGATCGTCAGCATCGCGACGACGTCGCCGACCTCCGGCAGCCGCAACAGCCCGCCCAGACCCACGATCTCGCACGGCACGTCGCGCGCGCCCAGCGACTGGTAGACGGCCCCGATGTCGGCATTGCGGCGCACCAGCACCGCGACGCGGGCCCAGTCGGCCTCGCCGCGGGGGTTGCGGTGGGCCAGGCCTTCGGCG
Source organism: Luteococcus sanguinis (assembly GCF_039527675.1). Lineage (NCBI taxonomy): Bacteria > Bacillati > Actinomycetota > Actinomycetes > Propionibacteriales > Propionibacteriaceae > Luteococcus > Luteococcus sanguinis. Next base: position 147,221 of record NZ_BAAAKI010000012.1, on the reverse strand, counting down.
ACGACTTGGTCGGCGAGCCATTCGACTTCCTCGGACCAGGTCTCGAAGCTCCCGACGCAGACCTGGCCGCCGGGATTGTCGGCCGGGGCGACCAGCTCGATCGCCTCATGGTTGGCGCGAACCAGCAGTGGGTCGGCCCGCAGCGGGGTGGCCAGGTCGTTCGCCACATCAAGGATCCGCTGGCCCGAGCGACGGTTGACGCTGAGCGAGTACCCGGCCGCGGGACTGCCGTCCACACGGGGAAAGTCGTCCCCGAACTGCAGGATGTTGGACGCCGCGGCGCCACGCCACCCATAGATGGCTTGGAAGGGGTCGCCCACCGCCGTGACCGGATGGCCCATGCCGCACGCGACATCAGGGCCGCTGAACAGCCCGCGCAACAACTGCGCCTGGGCGGACGACGTGTCCTGGTACTCGTCGAGGAGCACGACGCGAAAGCGCTCCCGCATCGCGGCCGACACGGCTGGCACCTGCTGGACCAACCGCGCTGCGACGGCCATCTGGTCGGCGAACTCGACCAGCCCCAGTTCCCGTTTCAGCTCGCGGTAGCCATCGACCAGTTCCAGCAGTTCGAGACGCTCGTTCACCGCCGCTTGCGCACCGGTGATCGCTGCATAGGGATTGCGCCGGTTGTTCAGGGGCGCCTCCGCCAGGGCGCGCAGGGTCTCCGCCCCATGGGCCTCCACCTGGCCGCGGCTGACGAGATGGGAGCTGAGCTCCGCGTCGAGCTGCAGCACCCTGGTGGTCACCGACGCGGGACGCAGCCGCGAGAGGTGTTCGAAAGGACCCTTCGCGCTGCCCACCACGCGTGCCGCGAGCCGGAAGCGGGAGGCGCCGGTGAGCATCATCGGATCGGTCTCGACACCAATCCGTAGGCCGTGCTCGCTGACCAGCCGGGCGGCGAAGGAGTCGTAGGTCATGATGACCTCCTCCCCCTCCTCGTCCGCCCCGTCAAGCTGCGCCAGGCCCGCCGCGAGCAGGGCCGAACGGACCCGACCGCCCAGTTCGGCGGCGGCCTTGCGGGTGAAGGTCAGCCCGAGCACCTGCTGCGGCGTGACCTGGCCGGTGCCAACCAGCCAGACCACCCGAGCCGCCATGACGGTGGTCTTGCCCGAGCCGGCACCGGCGATCACGACCGATGGCTCCAATGGCGCGGTGATCGCTGCCAGCTGTTCGTCGCTGAAGGGGATCTTGAGGGCTGCGCAGAGCTCGTCGGTCGTCCTCATCGCGCCACCTCCGGGGCGTTGGCACGGGCCGGGCAGCCCAGTTCGAAGGCACAGAACTTGCACCGGTCACAGGTGGTGGCGGCGAAGTCCTCCGAGCGGACGATCCGGGCTGCTCGCGCCAGGCGGCGGTGCACCCACGTGGGCAGTCCCTCGTCGTCGGCCTCGCTCGCCAGTGTCGGTGCTTCGTCCAAGGACGGCTGCCCCAGCACCTTGGGCCAGGGTTGTTGCCCGTCCTGCTTGCGCAGGTAGACCAGCTCGGCTCCGCCGACCCGCCGCTCCCCCGGGGCGAGGTCATCGAAGGCGCCCTGCTGGGCGGCGAGCTGGTAGATGCCGATCTGGTCGTTGGCCCGCACCGAATCTGCGGTCGGTACCCGTCGTCCGGTCTTGAAGTCGACGACCCGAATGCGGCCCTGGGCGTCTCGTTCCAACCGGTCGACCGAACCGGTCACCACCACCCTCTCATCGCCCAGGTCGACGGTGGTGCGGAAGGCGACCTCCACGCCGAGCACCTCGCGGGAATCCATCGCCTCGGTCCAGGCCCCGAAGCGTTCGAGCGCCGCCTCCGCCTCCGCGCGTTCGGACGAGCTGAGCCAGTCGGCATCGAAGTCGATCCGGTCCCAGACCTCGTCGAGGCGGCCAGCCAGTTCGTCCGGGTCGATCTCGTCGGCCAGCGCGTGCTGCGCCAGCACGTGGACCACCGTGCCGAGGTTGGCCGCCGAGCTGCGCCCCGCCTCGGCCCTGGCCTGGCGCGAGAGGAACCACTGCCTCGGACAGTCGAGCAGGCTCTCCACCTGGGAGCTCTGCAAGATGATGGGCGCCCCCGGTTCGGTCAGGTTTACGTCGGCGGCGGTGTGGTCGAGCACGCCCCACCACGACCCGGGTTCGGCCATGGGGGCGAGCCGCTGGCCGTCGGCACCGCGGGCATCGGCCAGCCGGGCCAGCCGGGCGGCCGCTGCCTCCCGAAGCGCCGGTGGCGACGCCGGGTCGGTAGCGGCCCGGCGAAGTTCGGCCACCAGCGCCGGGATGGTCATCGGACGCCTGGCGCGCCCCATTTCCTCCTCCACGGGCACGCCCAGTTCGGCCAGGAAGCGCGAGGGCTGGTCCCCCTCACCCTCGGCACCGCTGACGGACGTCACCACGAGCGTCTCGGTGGCCCGCGAACAGGCCAGCAGGAACAGCCGCCGCTCGTCGGCCAACACCTCGGAGGTGGGGGCGCTCGGCAGCACGCCATCGCGGCTCAGCCGATCCGGTTCCAGGAGAGTGCCGCGGCGGGCGAGGTTGGGCCACAGGCCCTCCTGCACGCCGACCACGACGACCAGCCGCCACTGCTCACCCTTGACGCGGTGCGCTGTCACCAGCCGGACCCCGCGGTCGCGCAGGTCGGACTCCCGGGCCGTGTCCTCGGGGATCGCCTGCCCCTGCACCTCGGCCAGCAACGCCCGGACGCCCTTGTCGCCCACCAGGTCCTGCTCCCGGGCGGCCAGGTCGAACAGGGCGCAGACGGCATCTGCGTCGCGGTGGGCGCGCTGCGCGCCGGACCCGCCGCGCAGGGCATCGGCCAGCAGCCGCTCCCGCCAGCCAGTCCCCTGCCACAACTCCCACAACACGGCCGGTACGGCGGCACCTCTAACGATGCGTCCGGCGACCGCTGCCAGCAGCTCTCCCAGCTTTACCGCAGCCAGCGCCTCCATCGGCAGCGCCCCCTGCTCGTCCGCCAACAGGGCGGCGCGAGCAGGTTGGCGGACCAACGCTGCCACCAACACCCCGGACGGCTGCGGGATTTCGCCCTCGGCTGCCGTGACCACCCGCAGCAGCCGCCCCAGCCGGCGTAGCTCCAGCGAGTCCAGACCACCCAGGGGCGAGCGCAGCAGACGCGCGACCTGGTCGGGATCGAACTCCTCGACTCCACGCGACAGCTCCAGGGCCAGTTCGAGTGCCAGCAGCATCGGACGCACGGCGATCTCCTCGGCGAGCGCGATGTCGTCACCGGCCACCTCCACCGGCACCCCGGCCGCTGACAATGCACGCGTCAACCCGGGCAGGTCACCCCGGCCCGATCGTGTGAGCACCGCCATCTCGTGCCAGCCCATGCCCTTCTCGAGGTGGGCGTGACGCAACAGTTCGGCGACGTGCTCGACCTGCGCACCGGGCGATTCGTAGACCACCGCACGCACTCGTCCGCGGCCGACACCGGGCCGCGCCACCGGGGCGGGGGCGGCGCCCTGGGCAGGAAGTCGGAGCTGCACCACCGAGCAGGCGCGTACCAGGTCGGCTTCGGCGCGATGATTGACGAGCAGGTCGATGCGCGTCGAGGGACGTCCTGTGCGGGCGACGACCCGATCGAAGTCGAGGATTGCGCGCTTGTCGGCACCCCGGAAGCCGAAGACGGCGGTGGTCGGGTCGCCGAAGGCCACGACGTCCAGGCCCAGTTCGGCCACGTCACCCAGGAGAGCCACCTGGGAGGCATCGCACTCGGCAAACTCGTCCACGTGCACGTCGACCAGCTCGCGTTGCAGGGTCGCCCGGACCGTCTCGTCCAGCAGCAACAACCGGCAACGGTGCACGAGTTCGGCGTAGTCGAGTGCCTGTTCGGCATCCAGCACGTCCAGGTAGTCGTCGAAGAAGTCACCGATCGCCTGCCATTCGGGACGTCCAGCGCGCTGCCCCGCGTCGACCACCTCAGCCGGGTCCATCCCCAGCTGGCGGGTGCGCGCCAGAACGGCCCGCACCTCCCCGGCGAAGGCCCTGGTTCCGACCGCATTCAGCAGGTCGGTGGGCCACGCGGAGGTGTCGTGGCCCCCCAACAGCTCGCGCACCCGGAACTCCTGTTCCGGGGCGGTGAGCAGCTTCACCTGTCCCACGACGCCCGACTCGTCGGGCTCCAGCCCGAAGCGGCGCACCAGGGAGTGGCAGAAGCCGTGGACGGTCATCACCTTTGGCGCCAGCTGGGAGCGTCCGACCCGTGCCACCAGCCGCTGCCGCAGGGCCTGCGCGGCCGGCCGCGACCAGGTCAGCACGAGATGGCCCGACAGATCGCCGTCCGCGCCCACGCGGCTGGCCACGGACTCCACCAGCACCGTCGTCTTGCCCGTCCCCGGACCACCCACCACCAGCAGCGGGCCGCCCCGGTGCTGGACCACGCTGGCCTGGGCATCGTCCAGCACCGGAAGCGCCACCTGTTCGCTGGCGGTGGGACCGAGGATGTAGCGGGTCTGTGTCACGGATGCCATGCAACCAGAGCCCACCGACAGTTTCCTGCACCGGCACCCCGGCCCGGCGGAGGAGGGTTCGAATGGGTTGGTCCGGTTACGATCGCGGCATGCCCGACAGCGAGCTGCGCACCGAGGTGGACGGACGTCCGCTCACCCTGACGAACCTCGACAAGGTGCTGTTCCCCAGCGGATTCAGCAAGGCTGAGGTGGTCGACCACTACCTGCGCGTGGCACCGGTCATGCTGCCCCATCTCCAGGGACGTTGCATCACCCGGTTGCGTTTCCCCAATGGCACCGCTCAGGCCTCCTTCTACGAGAAGAACATCCCGGCTGGCGCCCCCGAGTGGGTCACCACCCAGGAGGTGCTCGCCTCGGACTCCACCATCAGCTATGTCGTCGCCGACTCCCCGGCCACCCTGGTCTGGTTCTCCAACCTGGCCGCGTTGGAACTGCACACCCCGCAGTGGCGCGCCCAGGACTGCCTCGTCGACGGTCACCGTCCCACCCCGGACGAGCCGATCAGCATCGAGGACCCCGAGCAGGTGCGCTGTGACCGGGTGGTCGTCGACCTCGATCCCGGCCCCGGCATCACCATGGTCGAGTCGGCGCAGGCCGCGATGATCTTCGCCACCGCGCTGGCCCAGGACGGGTTGATCCCCTTCGTCAAGACCTCCGGGTCCAAGGGACTGCAGCTGTTCGCACCCATCCATCCCGCGCGTTGGCGTGACGTGCTGGCCTATGTCTCCGCCCTCGGCAAGCGGGTCGCGACGCAGCACCCGGACCGCTTCGTCACCACCATGGCCAAGGACGCGCGCGCCGGACGGATCTACGTCGACGCGCTGCAGAACCGTGCCGACCGCAACACGATCGCGCCGTGGTCGTTGCGGGGCAAGGACTTCGCCTCGGTGTCGACACCGTTGACCTGGGAGGAGGTCGCCGCGGTGGACGAGCCGGACGCCCTGCGGTTCGACTCCGCCACCGTCTTGGCCCGACTCGAGGCCGACGCAGACCCCTGGGCGGACCTGCTCGACCCGGCCACCGCGGGCGAGTTGCCGCAGCCCCCGGCTTGAGGCACGTGAACCTGACGTGGTGAGATCACACCCATGAGCGAATCGGACGAGCCCACGCGCGACCTGAGGCAGCAGTCCGACACGCAGCTGCCCAGTGAGGCCGGCGCCCGTGACCACTACGTCATGCAACCGCTGCCCTGGCTGGCCGGAGGCAGCGACAAGGGCCTGCGCCACGAGACCAACCAGGACGCCCTGAGCATCGCGGGCCGCGACACCGCCGACGGCCAGGTGGCCGTGCTGGTGGTCAGCGACGGCGTGTCCACCTCCCTGGGGGCAGAGCAGGCGGCCCTGGCAGCCACCCGCGCAGCCTCCGCCCGGCTGGTGGAGGCCCTCGCTGGCGAACCCGAGGACGACGCCCTCACGGTCGCGCTGACCTCCGCCTTCGAACTGGCCAACGAGGCCGCGCTGCAAGCCCCCTCACCCGGTCCCGAGCCGGGTTCCTGCACCCTGATAGCCGCAGTGTGGAACCACTCGAAGGTCATCGTGGGCAATGTCGGCGACTGCCGCGCCTACTGGTTCGGGAGCGACGGCGCCAACCTCCGTCTGACCACGGACGACTCGATGGCCCAGGTGGCTGTTGAGCAGGGGATGAGCCGCGAGGACGCCGAGAAGGGCATCCATTCGCACGCGATCACCCGCTGGCTGGGCCCGGGCGCGAATGACATCGCCCCCCGCCAGGAGACCTTCCAGCCCACCTCGCCCGGCTGGTTGCTGGTCTGCTCGGACGGCTTGTGGAACTACGCCTCCGAGCCGGACGACCTGGCCACCGTGTTGCACGCGAACCTCACCGCCGAGCCGGCCGGCACCGTGGAGAACCTGCTGGCCTGGGCCAACGAGCAGGGCGGACGGGACAACATCGCGGTGGCGTTGGCCCGCGTCGACTTCCTGTCGTCCGCGCAGGAGAGCCGTGCCTGAGGCGCGCTGGTACCTGGAGGTGCAGGTCGATGCCGACTGGCACGAGGCCCAGGGCGCGCTGTTGGAGATCCCCGACGACCGCAGCGCCCAGCGCGTGGAACTGGACGGACAACGCTGCCTGGTGGGTCGCGCCTCCCGACACGCCACGACGGCACCGCAGGTGGACCTCGGTCGTGACGCGGGGGTCAGTCGTCGCCAGGCGGAGCTCGCCTGGTACGGGGACGGCTGGTGGGTCCGCGACCTGTCGAGCGCCAACGGCACCATCCTGCGCCGCGCGTCCGAGCAGGCTCCAGGACACCAGCTGGAGCGCGAGGAACTGATGGGCGACGGGGACGAGTTGTACGTCGGCTCCTGGAGCCGGCTCGTTCTGCGGCGCGCGAACGACTGAATGACCGCTGCTGCTCCACAGCCGGGTAGCTTTGGCCCCGTGGAGATCAAGATCGGTATCAACAACATTCCCCGCGAGGTCAGCCTCGAGTCCGACGAGAGCCCGGAGGTGGTGGAGCAGCGTCTCCGCGACGCGCTCACCAACGGCGAACTGCTGAGCCTCACCGACACCAAGGGGCGCACGGTGCTCGTGCCGTCCAACCAGATCGGCTATGTCGACCTGGGCAAGCAGAACACCCGCCAGGTAGGCTTCGGTTTCTGAGGCCTGACGGCCACGTCACAAAACCCAGCAGGTCAAAGGCCGAGCTCGGCCATCCGGTGCGCGTGCGCGGTGGCGAGCTCGGCCATCATCTGTGTGACGGACTCGACGTCCTCACCCTCCGGCTTGCCGGTCAGCAGGGAGGCCAGCCCCGGATTGGCCGCCGCGACGCGCTGCACCTGGCTGAGCAGCTCACCCAGCAGCCGACGCCCGTAGAGCGACACCGATCCGCGCGAGCTCGGGTCGGCGTCCAGAGCCCCTGCCAACACGGAACGCGCGTCCGGACCCTGGTCGGCGCCCAACAACGAGCGGACGTCGTCGCCCAGCTGAAGCTTCGCGATGGCGTCGCAGAGCAAGCCGTCCAGCAGCACCGCCCGGGCGCAGACCTCAGGCCATGAGGCTGGCTGCGCATGCTGCTGGAAGTCGGCCAGGGCCATGCGGGTCGCGGCGGTGGCCTGTTCGGCATCCGTCCCCGGCGGCAGCGCTGCGGCCACCCGATCGGCGAGCGCCGCACAGCGGGCAGCGCGACGGCTGAACAGCAACTGCTGGTTGGTACGACGGGCGGCGTGCACACCGCGTCCGTTGGCCGTGACCCCCTGCAGGGCCGCCCCCAGCACCACTCCGAGCAGGTCCACATCAGCGTTTCGCACATGCATCTGTTCCACACCCGAAGGCTAGTCAGCGCGGAGGCGTCCACAGGGCACCCTCAGAGCGTGTCGCTTCGGACAAGCCAGAACTCGGTGCGAGCCGGTAGGATGGGTGAGGCCTCGCGTCTTGCGATGCCCTGCCCGAGCTGCTGGCCCATGTCGCGCTCGTCGAGCAGACCATTCGCCAGTCTGACGACTGGACCCTTGAGAAAGCCCTGATTGGTGACCAACGATTTCACCGTCGAGAACCAGGCCGTGACGGCCCTGGTCGGCGACGACGTCATGACCGACAAGCCCACCCCCGAGTTCGAGACCACCTGGGACGACCTCGGCGTCGTCCCCGAGATCCAGCAGGCGCTGGAGCAGGTCGGCATCACCCACCCCTTCCCCATCCAGTCCCTCGCCATCCCGATCGCAGTGCTCGGCACTGACCTGATCGGCCAGGCCCGCACCGGAACCGGCAAGACGCTGGCCTTCGGCATCTCCATCCTGCAGCGCGTGCTGCTGGAGGGCGACGAGGGCTACGACGAGCTGCCGATGCCCCCCGGCAAGCCGCAGGCGCTCGTGATGTGCCCCACCCGTGAGCTGGCGCTGCAGGTCGCGAAGGACCTCGAGGTCGCCTCGACGATCCGCAAGGCCCGGGTACTCACGGTCTACGGCGGGGTGGGCTATGAGCCCCAGCTGGAGGCCCTCGACAAGGGCGTCGACATCGTCGTGGGTACGCCCGGACGACTCCTCGACCTGGCCGACCGCGGATCGCTGGACCTGTCCTGGCTGCGGGTGCTGGTGCTGGACGAGGCGGACGAGATGCTCGACCTCGGCTTCCTGCCCGACGTCGAGCGGCTGATCGCCAAGGCCCCGGCCGACCGCCAGATGCTGATGTTCTCGGCCACCATGCCGTCGGCGATCGTGGCGATGGCCCGTGCGCACCTGAACCAGCCCATCAACGTCCGCGCCGAGGGCCATGACGCCAAGGCAACGGTCCCGGACACAACCCAGTTCGTCTACCAGACGCACAACCTCGACAAGCCCGAGATCATCGCCCGCATCCTGCAGTCCGACGGCGTCGACAAGGTGATGGTCTTCTGCAAGACCAAGCGCGCCTGCCAGCGTCTGGCCGACGAGTTGGAGGACCGCGGCTTCGAGGCCGGCGCCATCCACGGCGACCTGTCGCAGGTGCTGCGCGAGAAGGCGCTCAAGAAGTTCCGTTCCGGCGAGCTGAAGGTGCTGGTGGCCACCGACGTCGCCGCCCGTGGCATCGACGTCACCGGCGTCAGCCATGTCATCAACCACGAGTGCCCCGAGGACGCGAAAACCTACGTCCACCGGATCGGACGCACCGGCCGCGCCGGCGCCAAGGGCGTCGCCGTGACCCTGGTCGACTGGCAGGACGTCGTGCGCTGGAAGACCATCAACAAGGCCCTCGAGCTGAGCTTCGACGACCCGGTCGAGACCTACTCGACCTCGGCGAACCTGTACGCCGACCTGCAGATCCCCGAGGGCACCAAGGGGCGTCTGGCCGGTGCGGTCCCGAAGGATCGGCCTGCCCGGGACCATGGCGATGGTGGCCGGGGTGATCGTGACCGCGGTGGCCGCGGTGGGCGTGACCGCGACGGACGTGGCGGTGAGCGTCGCGGCAGCCACGCCTCGCGAGGCGGCCACGCGCACCACGGCGACGCACACCACGGCGACGCACACCACGGCGAGGAGGAGGGCACCGAGCGCCCGCGCGAACCGCGTGCGGCCCGCAACCGTAGCCGTCGCCGCACCAAGAATGGTGAGGTGCTGACCGAAGGCGCAGCTGTCGTCGAGAACGGCCAGAACACCGGCCCGGACGCTGCTCCCGGCCAGGGCGCGGCTGACGGTGAGGCCCGCAAGCCGCGTCGTCGTTCCCGTGGACGCGGTCGTGGCCGCGGTGAGGGTGGCGATGCCACCCAGGCCTCCGAGACGGGCGCTCCCACCGAGGGCTGATCGAACCCATCCCAAGGGCACCAACGAACAGGGGTTGGTTTGCACCGAATGCGGTGCACCCCAACCCCTGTTCGTGTTCTCGAAAGCTCAGTACTTCATCTGCATCGCCTGGCGAACCTCGTCCAGGGTCTGCTCGGCGATCGCATTGGCCTTCTCGTTGCCCTCGCGCAGCACCTGGCGCAGGTGGTCCGGATTCGCGGCGAGCTCGGCCCGACGCTCGCGAATGGGCGCGAAGTGCTCGTTGATCGCCTCGGTGACCAGCTTCTTCAGGCCGCCACCCCCGGCATCGCCCAGTTCGTCGGCGATCTGGACGGGGTCTCCGCCGGTCGCCAGCGCGGCCAGCAACACCAGGTTGCTCACCTCGGGACGGTTCACCGGGTCATAGGTGATGTGACGCTCGGAGTCGGTCTTGGCCCGCTTCAGCAACTTGGCCGTCTCGTCGGCGCTCATGCCGATCTCGATCACATTGCCCTTGGACTTGCTCATCTTGGTGCCATCGGTGCCCAGGATCGACGGAGCCGGGCTCATCAACGCGTCCGGCTGCGGGAAGACCGCCTGCTCGGCCACCGCGCGGCCGTAGCGCTCGTCGAAGCGACGCGCGATGACGCGGGTGATCTCGATGTGCGGCAACTGGTCCTTGCCTACGGGCACCAGGTTCGCCTTGCAGAACAGGATGTCGGCGGCCTGGTGCACCGGGAAGGTGAGCATCAGGCCAGACATCGGACGTCCCGGGTTGTTCTCCAGCTCGTCCTTGACGGTGGGGTTGCGGTTGAGCTCCGGCACGGTGACCAGGCTCAAGAAGGGCAGCAGCAACTGGTTCAGCGCCGTCACCGACGAGTGGGTGAAGATCGTCGAACGGGCGGGATCAACGCCGCAGGCCAGGTAGTCGGCCATGCCGGACAGCACATTGTCCTGCAGCTGCCCGACACCGTCGCGGTCGTAGATCACCTGGTAGTCGGCGACCACCAACATCGTGTTCACGCCCAGGTTCTGCAGGCGAACCCGGTTGCTCAGCGAGCCGAAGTAGTGCCCGATGTGCAGCCGTCCGGTCGGACGGTCACCGGTGAGGATGCGGTACTTGCCGGGGTTGACGGCAATGTCGGCCTCGATCTGGGCCGAGCGCTGCAGCGAGCGGTCCAACGACGCATCCCGCGAGGCCTGGTCGTCTCCCGACAGCTCGTCGATCTCGAGAACGTCGTCCTGGTCGACGTCGGTCATGGTTTCTCCTGTTCCGCGCCGGCGCCAACCGGTCCCCAGACATGCACAAGGGCCGCCGTCACCGGCAGCCCTGTGTGGTGTTTCGCAGAGATCAGAGCCGCCCGGACGGCGGCCACCAGCTCTGCGTGAAGTTCATGGCCCGAGCCTATCGCACCCCCGCCGTCCCCCGGGCTCGAGCCCCAGGGGACGGGGGCGTGCCAAACAGGCGTGGCTCAGGCGTTGCCGCCGCGCAGGCGGATGCGACGGACCATCTCGCGGTAGGCGGTGTCGCGGGTGAGGCAGGCGCCGAGCGGGTTGTTGCGCTTGCCCAGGCCGTGGTAGTCCGACGAGCCGGTGCGAATCAGGCCCAGGCGCCCGCCCATTGCGAACAGAAGCTCGCGCTGGTCGGCGGTGTGGTCGGGGTGGTCCACCTCGATGCCCTCAAGCTCATGCTCCCGGATCAATTGCTCGATGTAGACGGCGTCGAGCACGTCCTCGGTGCCGCGTCCCCAGGGGTGCGCGAGGATCGCGATGCCCTTGGCGTCGTGGATCAGGTCAATCGCGTCCTCCAGCGGGCATGCATAGCGCGGGACATAGCCGGGCTTGTCGTCCCGCAGCCACTTGTCGAAGGCCTCGTCGCGGTGCTCGACGTAGCCCTTGGCGACCAGGGCGTCCGCAACGTGCGGGCGGCCGATGGACGGGGAGGCGCCGGCGGCGGTGATGATGTCGTCGACGGTCAGCGGCATACCGAGCTCGGTCATTCGGTCCGCGAAGGCCTGCAGGCGCCCGGTGCGCGCGACCCGGATCTTCGCCAACTCCTCGATGAGCGGGCGGTGCCAGGGGTCGCAGCCGTAGCCGAGCAGGTGGACGGACTTGCCCCCCGCCGTGGTGGACATCTCGATGCCGGGCAGCACGGTCACGCCGACGCGCTTGCCTGCCTCCACGGCCTCTGGGATGCCGTCGAAGGTGTCGTGGTCGGTGAGCCCGATCACGTCCAACCCGTTCTCGAGCGCCTTGAGCACGAGGCGGGTGGGCGTATCGGTGCCGTCGCTGACCACCGAGTGGGTGTGAAGATCGATCCGCATGGTCACATCTTTCCAGAACTGGGACGTGCCGACACGAGAGCGCGCACAGTCCTGAGGCCAACCTGGGTGCGTGCCAGGTCCGCCTCGTCCGCCAACAGGTTCGACAGGGTCTCGACCGAGCGGTCCAGCCCCGGGGTCGCAGCCACCCATGCCGCCAGCACGGCCTCGGCGGTGGTGGCATCGGGTGCCGCTGCCAGTGCCCGCTGGGCCAGCTGGGACTGGGTCTCCAGCAGGTCGTCGCGGATCGCGGCCCGGGCCAGCGCCTCCCAGCGATTGCCCTGCGGAAGACCCTCGATCCGCGACATCAGCCGGTCCAGCCCCAGCTGCTCGCCCAGCTGGAAGTAGGTGCGGGCCACCAGTTCCCGATCACGGCCCGCGCCCTGGGCGATCGCGATGACCGCGGGCAGGTTGTGCGACCACGCCGCACCGGCGGCGATGCTGGCCAGGGGTTCTTCCACACCGGCCGCCTGGTGGCCGCCCAGCCGGGCGTCGTAGTTCCCCCGAGCCCGGGGTGGCAGCAGGTCGGGCAGTACCGCCGCGAGTGCCTGGACGTCGTCGTGGAACTCGCCGATCAGCGCAGCCACGTCGATCGGGCCGGACGCATGGTGCAGCAGCCAGCGGGCCACGCGCTGTACCAGCACCCTGAGTTGCACCCGCAGCGAGGTCTGCTGCGCAGCGTCCAGCTCCGTGCGCCGCGTGTTCACCTCGAATCGTCCGGCGTCGAGGATGGAACGGGCAGCCAGCTGGGCCCGCACCACCTCCGGCGCCTCCGAGTTCGTCTCGGCCATCAGCTCGTGGCAGGCGACGATGCCCTGGGAGTTGACGAAGCGGTTCACCGCGACGGTGGTGATGATCTCGCGGTGCAGGCGGTGGTTCGGCATCTGGTCGCGGTAGCGCTCCTGCAGCAGCGGCGGGAAGTACTGGACGAGGCGTTCGGCCAGGTAGGGGTCATCCGGCAGGTCGGAGGCGAGCACCTGGTCCGAGAGCCAGATCTTTGTCCACGACAACAGCACAGCGAGCTCGGGGGCCGTCAGTCCGCGGCCCTCCAGCACCCTGGAGCGCATCGCCTGGCTGCTCGGCAGCTTCTCCAGCTCACGATCGAGGTAGCCGGCCTGTTCCAGGCCCACCATCACCGACTCGTCCACGCCGGCCATCCGGTCGGCCAGGCTCAGGGCATTGGCGAGGGCGAGGTTCTGGTCGATGTTGTGGCCCAGCACCAAGGTGGCCACGTCGTCGGTCATCTGCGGCAGCAGGTCATTGCGCTGGCGAGAGGTCAGCCGACCGGCGGCCACCTCGGCGTCCAGCAGGATCTTGATGTTGACCTCGTGGTCGGAGGTGTCCACGCCGGCCGAGTTGTCTATGAAGTCGGTGTTGATCCGCCCGCCGGCCAGCGCGTACTCGATGCGTCCGAGCTGGGTCCAGCCCAGGTTGCCACCCTCGCCGGCGCACCTGGCGCGCACCTGGCCTCCGTTGACGCGCAGCGCGTCGTTGGCCTTGTCACCGACCTCGGCGTTGGTCTCGTCGGCGCCCTTCACGTAGGTGCCGATGCCGCCATTCCAGAGCAGGTCCACCGGCGCCATCAGGATCGCGCGGATCAGGTCATTCGGCGCCAGCTGGGTGACCTCGTCGCCCAGCCCCAGAGCGACGCGCACCTGCGGGGTGACCGGGATCGACTTCGCCTGCCGGGAGTACACACCGCCACCGGCGCTGATCAGGGACGCGTCGTAGTCGGCCCAGCTGGAGCGCGGCAGCTCGAACAGACGTTTGCGTTCCGCATGGGAGCTCGCCGCGTCCGGGTCGGGGTCCAGGAAGACGTGCATGTGGTTGAAGGCCGCCACCAGTCGCGTGTGCTCGCTGAGCAGCATCCCGTTGCCGAAGACGTCACCGGCCATGTCGCCGATGCCGACGCAGGTGAAGTCGGTCGTCTGGCAGTCGGCTCCCATCTCGCGGAAGTGTCGCTTGACGCTCTCCCATGCGCCACGCGCCGTGATGCCCATCGCCTTGTGGTCATAGCCCACCGAGCCGCCGGAGGCGAAGGCGTCCCCCAGCCAGAACCCGCGGTCGATGGCAATCTGGTTGGCGACGTCACTGAAGGAGGCGGTGCCCTTGTCCGCTGCGACGACCAGGTAGGGGTCGTCCGAGTCATGGCGGACGACGTCGGCTGGCGGCACGACCTGCCCGCCGACGATGTTGTCGGTCAGGCTCAGCAGCGATCCGATGAACAGCTGGTAGCAAGCGGTGCCTTCCGCCAGCCAGGCCGCGCGGTCGTGCGCCGGGTTGGGCAGCTGGCGGGCAAAGAAACCACCCTTGGCTCCGACGGGCACGATCACCGAGTTCTTCACCATCTGCGCCTTGACCAGGCCCAGCACCTCGGTGCGGAAGTCCTCCGGGCGGTCCGACCAGCGCAGGCCGCCGCGGGCCACCGATCCGAAACGCAGGTGGACGCCCTCGACCCGCGGCGAGTGCACCCAGATCTCGAAGGCCGGCCTCGGCTGCGGCGACCAGTCCAGGAGTCGGGGCAGGATCTTCATCGCCAGTGCCGGACGGTCGGCGGCGTAGGCGTTGGTGCGGACGATGGCCTGGACGACGGCCACGAACTGTCGCAGGATCTTGTCGTGGTCGAGGCTGGCCACCTCGTCCAGCTGGGCCGCCAAGGCCCCAACCGCCTCGGTGGCGGCTTGGTTCCGCTGCTCGGACGACAGGCCACTGGCCGGGTCGAAGCGAGTCTCGAAGAGCTCTACGAGGCCCCTCGCCAGCTCGTCGTTCGCGACGATCGTCTGGGCGATGTACGGCTGGGAATAGGTCGAACCCAACTGTTGCAGGTAGCGGCTGATCGCCCGGAGCACCTGCACCTGCGGCCAGGTCATGTCGGCGCGACTGACGAGTTCGTTCAACCGGTCAACCTCTGTGTGCCCCTGCCAGGAGGCTTCGAAAGCCGCCACGAAGCGCGAGCGTGCCTCGGGCGTCCACCGGGACAGCTCACCGGGCAGGCGCAGGCCGAAGTCGTAGACATGCGCCTCGGAACCGCGCAGTTCGATCTCGTAGGGGCGCTCGTCAAGCACCTTCGCGCCGAGGCTGGCCAGGTGCGGCAGCACGTCGGACAGCTCCATCCGCTCCCCCACCCGCATCACCTTCAGGCGCAGGTCGGATGGGTCGTCGGGGTCGTCGGGGGCGTAGAGGGCGAAGCGCATCTCGTCGGCCTCGCGGATCTCGTTGAGCGCGAGCAGGTCGGCGATGGCCTGGTCGGGGGTGAAGTCCTCCTTGTAGCTGTCGGAGAACTCGATCCCCCGCTGCTCGCTGCCCAGTGCCTCGGCGCGGCTGCCGAACCGGTCGTCCCAGTGTTCGGCGGCTTCGGTGAGGCGGGCCTCCAGCTCGGCGACGTCGAGGTCCACCGGTGCCGAACCCGGCGCCAACTGCAGCGTGAACCAGAGCCGGGCCAGCACCGACTCGCTGACCTGGGCCTGATAGTCGATCGACTGCGCCGCCGTGGCCTCCAGCAGCACCTGTTCCATCCGCTTGCGGGCGGCGGTGTTGTACCGGTCACGGGGCAGGTAGACCAGGCAGGAGATGCGACGCCCCCACCGGCCACGACGCACGAACAGACGCACCTTGCGGCGCTCGCTGAGCTGGCTGACCTGGGAGACGACCGGTGCGAGTTCCTCGACCGTGGCGTGGAAGAGCTCGTCGCGCGGGTAGGTCTCGAGCACCGCCCAGATGGCTTGGTAACCGTGGCTGCCCACCTGGTAGCCGGACCGGGCGGCGACGTCCTCGGCCTTGTGCAGGAGGGTCGGGATGCGGCTGATCGACTCGGTGTAGGCGCCAGCGGCCAGCAGGCCGAGGAATCGCTGTTCGCCGATCACCTCGCCCTTGTCGTCAAGGAGGCGGACGCCGACATAGTCGAGCAGGGCCGCACGCCGCACCGTGGAGCGCCGGCTGTCCTTGGTGAGCACCACCAGCTCGTGCGAGGTGGGCAGCGGCAGGGCGTGGAACTCGTCGGTCCGAGGGGTACCCAGGATTCCCAGGGCGGTGCCCGGGACGGCTTCGTAGTCGCCGTCAACCAGCCGGTATTCCTGCGAGCCGAGGAAGGTGAAGTTGTCGTCGGCGAGCCAGCGCAGGAGTTCGACGGCGGACTGGCGCTCGGTCGGCGCGACGGCGCTGCTGGTTACGCCCTCCAGGCTCTCGACAAGCTCCAGCAGGCGCCCCTTCATCGCGGGGGTGTCATCGTCGGCGCGGGCCAGGTCATTCAGTCCCGCGACCAGTTGGTCCCGCAGCCCCGGTGCCAGACGCTCGGCGAAGTCACCCAACGGGGCGCGGGCCTCGAACTGGACCCACGAC
Organism: Luteococcus sanguinis; assembly: GCF_039527675.1. Classification (NCBI taxonomy): domain Bacteria; kingdom Bacillati; phylum Actinomycetota; class Actinomycetes; order Propionibacteriales; family Propionibacteriaceae; genus Luteococcus; species Luteococcus sanguinis. The sequence continues at coordinate 130,917 of NZ_BAAAKI010000012.1, read as the reverse complement.
TCGTCCAGCGCCTGCTCGCCGGACTCGGCGAGCCCAATGAGACGTCCGGACACGTCGCGGGCAGCAGAGACCTGCGGGTGCTGGACGGCGAGCACGTCCCAGCCCTCGCGGGTCAGGGTCAGGGTGAGCGTGTCGACCACATGGGGACGGTCGTCGGTGACGACCTGGATCAGGGTCGGCTCACCAGCCAATCGGGAAGGGCTGACCGCCACGAGGGTCTGCCCCCGGTGGCGCTGCAGCCCCAGGGCCAGGTGGTTCCCGAGGCGCTCGGCCAACACGTCGGGGTCACGCCCGACGAGGTCCTCGTCGTCCACGTGCCGGAACCAGCGCGAGAGCAGTGGACGCAGGCGCCGGCGTGACAACCCCGGAATCCTTCGGGTCAGGCGGTCCTGCACGTCGTCCAACAACTGGGCTCGATCTGGGCGAGGCATCGTGTCGTTCCACTCCATGGTGTCGAGCTGTGTCGTCGAGTGCTCGTCTCGAGGCGCGCCGGTGCGCCTGACCAACACCCTAGCCAGCGGCCCCGACGATGGGGAGCCCCGGCCTGGCTTGCGCGCGCGGCGAAAGTTGTCGCGCGCTGGGCCGGACGGGCCAGGCATCGGGTTGAATGGGGGCATGCAGATCACCTCGCGTCTTGACTTCGCCGCTGACCCGGCCCAGACCTACCTGATGATGAGCGACCGCCGGTGGCTGGAGGAGATGGTGACCCATTCGAAGGCGACGGAGCACCAGATCGATATCGCCGGCAACACCATCCGGATCACGATGGAACTGCCAGCTCCCGACCAGCTGGGCAAGTTCGCGGGCAGTTCGCTGACGATGCTGCAGACCGTCACCTGGGACGAGCCCGCGGCCGACGGCTCGCGCAACGGGACGCTGGTGATCGAGGCCAAGGGCCTGCCCGTCGACTGCTCCGGACGTGCGTTCATGCACCCCGGCGGCAAGGGAACCCTGGTCGAGTACGACGGCAACCTCAAGGTGAACATCCCCTTCGTGGGCGGCCAGATCGAGAAGCTCGCCGCGCCCCATGTCACCGAGGCGATCAACGCCCAACAGATCGTGGGCGACCAGTGGCTGGCCGCAAAGGGCTCACAGGCCTGAGCCGAGCCGACGCCGGATTGCCGGCGCACGATCAGTCCTCTTCGACGAAGACCTGTGGGTCGTTGACGAGGGCTTCAATGTCCCTGCGAGGCGCAGTGGTGGCGACGACGAACTCGACCTCCTCGTCGTCGTCCTCGCCAGCGAAGCGCTCCTGGATGACGGCCACCTCGTGACCGGCCTCATCGATCCTGCTGGCGAGCTCGTTCGCCTCGTCCTCGTCACCCAGGTGGACACGGGTCACCATCAGCTGGCCTTCCTCTTCTCGGTCTTCGTGGTCTTCTCCGACGTCTTGTCGGCCTTCTCGTCGGCGGCCTTGTCGTCGGCGGCCTTCTC
>NZ_BAAAKI010000012.1:7776-129467 GCF_039527675.1 Luteococcus sanguinis | reverse complement strand
ACCGGCTCGCTTGGCCTTCGCAGCCTCGACGGACGCGCGCAGCGCGGCCACCAGGTCGACGACTTCGCCGCCAGCGGGGGCCGAGGTCTCCTCGGTGGCCTCGGCTGCCACACCGGTGAGCTTGCTCTGCACCAGCACGTCCAGGGCCTCGCGGTAGGAGTCGCTGAACTCGCCGGGGTCGAAGTGCGCCTCCATCTGCTTGATGAACATCTCGGCCATGCCGACCTCGGCGTCGGACACCGTGATGTCCTCGCTCGGGGCGGCGAAGCCGGTGTCGCGCACCTCGTCGGGCCACAGCATCGTGTGCATGAGCAGCACGTCGCTGGTGGGCCGGATCAGGGCCAGCTGCTCGCGATTGCGCAGCGCCACCTTCACCACCGCGCAACGACCGGTCTTGGCCAAGGCGTCGCGCAGCAGCACATAGGGCTTCACGCCGGGGCCGTCGGCCTCGAGCACGTAGGTCTTGTCGAAGTAGGTTGGGTCGACCTCCTCGCGGTCGACGAACTCGACCACGTCGACGCTGCGGGTGGTGGTCAGCGGCAGGTTGTCGAAATCCGACTTCTCCAGCACCGCGACGCGTCCGTCCGGCGACTCGTAGCCCTTCGCGATCTCCGCATAGGGCACCTCCTCGCCGCACTTGTCGCAGACGCGCTTGTACTTGATCCGGCCCCCGTCGACGGGGTGCACCTGGTGGAAGGAGATGTCCTTCTCCTCGGTGGCTCCGTACAGCTTCACGGGGATCGTGATCAGGCCGAAGCTGATCGCGCCCTTCCAGATGGACCTAGGCATGCCGACCATCCTTGCCGAAGCGATCGAGTTCTTCCACCGAGTGCCACAACAGGTCGGCCCCGCCGAGCAGTGCCTGCACCTGCTCGGTCTCCCAGACCTGGTCGATGGTGAGACCCGTGGCGGCCGCGACGGCGTCGGCGATGTCGATGGCCGGGTCGTCGGTGAAGAAGCTCTGGACGGCTGCCCTGGAAAGCGACGGCAACCGCACTCCCCCATTGTCCATCTCGTCCTCGTACGGCTCGACCTGCGCCGCAGGCACCTCGGCGACCAGCACCAGGCGTTCCTGGTGCCGGGTCAGTCCGTGAACGGAAGCGAGCACCAGCGCCGCGTACTCGGCGTCCTCGGCCTGGTCGGCCGTGTAGTCGAGGGCGGCGAGGAGCGCCGGGGTGGTCGCGAAGGCGTCCAACGGGCCCGGCAGGTGACCCTGCCTGGCAAGCGTGTGTGCCTGGCCGGTGCTGACCGGGACGAAGACGAGCTGGTCGGCCATTCGTGCCTCCTGACTGATGGTCTGATGGGTCACAGCCTGCCACGTCCGGCAACGGGACTGTCCACAGATTGCCATCGACCCCCTACCGCGGCATCGGCCGAGGCGCTGGGCTTGGACCATGAGATCGCTGCCCCTGAGCCTGTGCGGTGTCGACGTGGTCGTCGTGGCGCCGCCACGCGCGGAGATCGTCCCGGCTCGTCTGGTGCCCCAGCCCCTGCCGTTGCCCGAGGGAGCCGGGGAGGCCGTCGACACCGCCGACGAGCAGGCGGTCCAGCTCCTGCATGCGATCACCCGGGCCCTGCTCGAGGTGCTGCAGGCCCGGCGTCCTGCCGCGCAGGTGCGGGTGCTGTGCGACGATCTGGCCGCCGACCATGTCGCTTCCTGGGCGCGGCGGCGCAGCTGGGAGCAGACCTCGTTGGCAGGCATCCGCGCGAACGTGGTCGGCGGCGCCGTCGAGGGGTACGCCCGATTGGCGGAGCCGGACGGACGCTCCCTGGCGCTGGCCCTGCGTGCCGAACGGCTGGACGGCCGCTGGCGGTGCACCTGCTTCGGGCTGCTGCTCAGCCCCGCCCAGTACGCCCTGCGGGCGGCGTAAGGTCAGGGCAGTGATGCAGGGATGTGGTCATTCTTCAGGCGTCAGGCCTTGCCGTGGCAGTTCTTGTACTTGCGACCCGAGCCACAGGGGCAGGGACGGTTGCGTCCGGTGCCCAGGAACTCGTCCTTGGTCTCGGCCACGGCGCTGACCTTCTCGGCGTCCCCCTGCTCGTCGGGAGCGGAGTAGTTGAGGTTCGCGGCGCGCTTCTGAGCGCCCAGTCCCTTCGCCTCGACGCGCGGACGGGCCTGGTTGACGCCGGCCAGCAGCTGGTCGACATCAAGGGCCTGTCCGTCGCTGCCGGTCTGCACCTGTACTGCGGGCTCGTCCTCGACCTGCACCTCCAGGTTGAACAAGTACCCGACGACCTCCTCCATGAAGGCCTCCATCATGGCGTTGAACATCTGGCCACCCTCGCGCTGGTACTCCACCAAGGGGTCGCGCTGCGCCATGGCGCGCAGGCCGATGCCCTCGCGCAGGTAGTCCATCTCGTAGAGGTGTTCGCGCCACTTGCGGTCCAGCACGGTCAGCAGCACCTGGCGCTCCAGCTCGCGCATGTTCTCTGCGCCCAGCTCCTCCTCGCGGGCGTCATAGGCCGCCTGCGCGTCGTCGAGGAAGCCGTCCACGAGCTCCTGCTGGTCGGCGCAGTCGGCCCACTCCTCGTGGTCGAGGCCGACCGGGTACAGCTGACGCATGTCGGTCCACAGCTGGTCCAGGTCCCAGTCCTCGGCGAAACCCTCGGTCTTGGACCGCACGCCGGCCTCGACCACGCGCGCGACGGTGCCGCGCAGCTGCTCCTCGACGTCGGCACCCTCGAGCACCTTGCGACGGTCGGCGTAGATGGCGTGGCGCTGACGGTTCATCACGTCGTCGTACTTGAGGACGTTCTTGCGGATCTCGAAGTTCTGCGCCTCGACCTGCTTCTGCGCGCTCTCGATGGCGTTGCTGATCCAACGGTGCTCGATCGGCTGGTCGTCCGGCACCTTGAGCGAGACCATCGCGCGCTCCACGACGTCCGACTTGAACAGGCGCATCAGGTCGTCGCCCAGGCTGAGGAAGAAGCGGGACTCGCCCGGGTCGCCCTGGCGCCCCGAACGACCGCGCAGCTGGTTGTCGATGCGGCGAGACTCGTGGCGCTCGGATCCCACGACGTACAGGCCGCCAGCCTCGACGACCTCGTTGTGCTCACCGGCCACCTGCTCCTCGAGCTCGGCCAGCACGCCGGGCCAGGCCTTGTCGTACTCCTCGGCGTTGTCGACGGGGTCCAGGCCCTGGTTCTTGAGCACCTGGTCGGCCAGGAACTCGGCATTGCCGCCGAGCATGATGTCGGTGCCACGGCCGGCCATGTTGGTGGCAACCGTGACCGCGCCCCTGCGGCCGGCCATGGCGACGATCGCTGCCTCGCGCGCGTGCTGCTTCGCGTTCAGCACGTCGTGCGGGACATTCGCCTGGGTCAGCAGCTGCGAGATGGCCTCGCTCTTGGTGACGCTGGCGGTACCGATCAGCACCGGTTGGCCCTTGGCATGGCGCTCTGCGACATCGGCGACGATGGCCTCGAACTTCGCCTGCTCGGTGCGGTAGATCAGGTCCTTCTGGTCGATGCGCACCATCGGCTTGTTCGTCGGGATCACCACGACGCCGAGGCCGTAGATCTTCTGGAACTCGCTCTCCTCCGTCTTGGCGGTACCGGTCATGCCGCCGAGCTTGGAGTACATGCGGAAGTAGTTCTGCAAGGTGATCGTGGCGAGCGTCTGGTACTCGTCCTTGATCTCGACGCCCTCCTTGGCCTCCAGCGCCTGGTGCAGGCCCTCGTTGTAGCGGCGTCCGATCAGGGTGCGGCCGGTGTGCTCGTCGACGATGAGCACCTCGCCCTCCATGATCACGTAGTCCTTGTCGCGCTTGAACAGCTCCTTGGCCTTGATGGCATTGTTCAGGTAGCCGATCAGCGGAGTGTTGGCGGACTCGTAGAGGTTGTCGATGCCGAGACGGTCCTCGACGGTCTCGATGCCGTGCGCCAGCACGGAGACGGTCTTCTTCTTCTCGTCGACCTCGTAGTCGACGTCGCGGGTCAGGCGCTTGGCCAGACGGGCGAACTCCGGGTACCAGTCGTGGTTGTCCTCGGCCGGGCCGGAGATGATCAGCGGGGTGCGGGCCTCGTCCACCAGGATCGAGTCGACCTCGTCGACGATGGCGAAGAAGTGGCCACGCTGCACGCACTCGTCCAGCGAGTTGGCCATGTTGTCGCGCAGGTAGTCGAAGCCGAACTCGTTGTTGGTGCCGTAGGTGATGTCGGCGTTGTAGGCCGCGCGACGCTCGGCCGGGGTCATCTGCGACAAGATCACGCCCACGTCGAGGCCGAGCCAGTGGTGCACGCGGCCCATCTGCTCCGACTGGTACTGGGCCAGGTAGTCGTTGACGGTGACCACGTGCACGCCCTTGCCGGCCAGTGCATTGAGGTAGGCCGGCGCCAACGCGACGATGGTCTTGCCCTCACCGGTCTTCATCTCGGCGATGTTGCACCAGTGCAGAGCCGCGCCGCCGGACAGCTGGACGTCATAGGGACGCTTGCCGAGCACGCGCTTGGTCGCCTCGCGGACGGTGGCGAAAGCCTCGACCATGATGTCGTCGAGCGTCTCGCCATCAGCCAGCCGGCGACGGAACTCCTCGGTCATGCCGCGCAGCTCGTCGTCGCTCATCGCGACGAAGTCGTCCTCGATGTGGTTGCAGTCGTCAGCCACCTTCTGCAGCTTCTTCAACGTGCGACCCTCACCGACGGAGAGCAGCTTGTCCATGAATCCCATGTGGTCCAGGTCCTTCTCGAGCCGAGGGGGCGCTGGTGCGCCGCCAAACACATCCATCCTAGGGGGTGGCGTGAACCGGTCCCCGAACGCGCAGCCGACCCCGTTGCAGGCCGTCAGCCCAGGGCCCGCGCCAACGAGGGAGCCAGGTCACCGCGTCCAACCACCGCGACATCGCCCAGCCCCTGCCACTGCGCCAGCTCGGCCAGCTCCACGGCCAGTTCGGCCGCGATACGTCCCGGCTCGGTCTGGGCGCCCTGCACCTCATTCTCCGGTTCCAGCCATGCCGACTGCACCAACAGTCTGCCGGTGCGCCGCTCGGCCTTGAGGTCGACCCGGGCGCGCAACTGGTCGTCCAACGCGAACAGGTAGGAGTAGTAGCCGAACCGCCGCTGCGCCTCGGGGACGTAGATCTCGATCCGGTAGTGGACGCCGAACAGGCTCAGCACCCGGTTGCGCTCGAAGACCATCGAGTCGAAGGGGCTCAGCAGGGCTCGCGTGGTGACGCTGCGCGGGCGCCGGGACTCGTGCCAGCGCCAGGCCGGCGCCCAGCCCTGCACCTGCGTCGGGACGAGCTCACCGTTGGCGACCAACTGCGCGACCGCGGCCCGGGTGCCGGCCTGGGAGAGCCGGAAGTAGTCAGCCAGACAGCGCACCGTGCCGATGCCCAATGCCCGGGCCGCCCGTCGGACCAGCTCGAGGTAGGCCTCGTCCCGACCCGGATCGGCTTGGGCCAGCACGGAAGCAGGCAGGACGCGCTCGCGCAGGTCGACCACGCGCTCGAAGGAGGAGTTGCGCCTCGCGGTGGTGACACGTCCGGTCGAGTGCAGCCACTCCAGGGAACGTTTCACCGCCGACCAGTTCCAGCCCCAGTGGTCACGGGAGCGCTCCTCGTCATGTTCGATCTGCCGGCTGGTCAGCGGGCCACGCTCGGCCAGCTCCGCCAGACAACGCTCGGTGAGGCCGGGGTTGGTCTCGAAACCCCAGGGATGGCCGGCCTCGTAGCGCTGCATCCGCCACCGCAGGTGAGGCTCGAGGCGGACGTCCACCAGGCTCGCGGCATGGCCCCAGTACTCGAACATCCGCCGGGGTGCGGTGTAGGCGGCTCGGTCGAGCAGGGCCTTGTCGTAGGGCCCCAGCCGGCTGAACAGCGGCAGGTACTGGGCACGCTCGACGACATTGATGGTGTCGATCTGGAATTGCGCCAAACGGTCGATCAAGGCGCTCACGTCGCGCAGCGTCGACGGGCGTTGGGGACGCGGGGTGGCCAGCCCCTGGGCCGCCAGTGCGGTCCGACGGGCCAGCGCGAGACTGCTGCGTTCTGCCACCGGGCTCATGGCCGACACCCTAGGCGCGCCGATGCCCGGGACGCTGGGGTCTCGGGCATCGGCGGTCATTCGGTCATGCCGTCATTAGGTCATTCAGTCATTCGGTCATGCGATGAGGCCTGTTCACCTGAGGTGGATGACGCCGTAGTCATAGCCCTTGCGGCGGTAGGCCACCGAGGGGGCCTTGGTCTCGGCGTCCACGTAGAGGAAGAAGTCGTGGCCGACCAGCTCCATCTCGTCCAGTGCCTGGGCAAGGCTGAGCGGCACCAGCGGAAACTCCTTCTCCCGCACCACCAGCGGGCCGTCGCCGGTCATCTGCACGTCGCCCGCGAGGGTCCTGGTCTCGGGTGCGCCGTCGTCGACGGGCTCCGGTGCGATCTCCTGGATCACCTGCGGCGCGCGCAGGTTGCTGCGATGGTGCTTGCGGCGGTCGCTGGCCTTGCGCAGCTGGTTGCGCAGCTTCTCGATCGCCTTGTCGAAGGCGACCATCTTGTCCTCGGCGGAGGCGACAGCGCGGATGACCGGACCCTTCGAGTACATCGTGATCTCGCAGCGGATTGTCTGGCTCGGGTCGCCCTTTGCCTCGGTGTTGGTGAACTCCACCTCCGTCCTGATCACACGGTCCCTGAGCTTCTCGACCGACTGCAGCCGATGACTGACCTGCTGGCGCGTCTCGTCGCTGATGGTGCAGTGGCGTCCGTTGACGATGATCTCCATGTGATCCTCCTGGTTCTACGCCGCCGGCCATGCGGCGGCGAATGGCCCACGACCGTCGAGGTCCAAGCGGTCGATGGCTTGCGGTGAAACGCATGGCACGACCGCATTAGTCCCCCGATGCTGCTCGTCCGGAAAACCGATGGGTCGTGCCATGTCAAAACGTTAGCGCTGGTGGGAGGGCTTTCGAAGCGAAAACGCCGAACTCAGCGTCGTTCTCATCTGACGAGCGGCACGGTTCGGCGGGGGTGCGCCACGACGGCCGCTCCGACGACCGTCCAACCGCTGGCGCGCAGGGCCCGGACGGACTCCGCGACGCTCGCCCCCGTGGTGCACAGGTCGTCCACCACCACGACTGCGCCCGAGCCTGCCGCGGCGGCCATGGTGCCTCGCTGGTTGCGCGCCCGCTCGTGGCGCCCGAGCCCGGACTGGTCAGCCACCGGCCGAGTGCGACGCAGCAGCTGACGAGCCGTCACATCGACGTCGGCTGCGCGCAGGGTCCGGGCCGCTCGGCCGCCCAGCGCGCCGCCGTGGTCGTAGCCACGTTCCCGGACGCTCGCCGCAGAGGAAGGGACCGGTGCCAGCACCAGTGGCCCGTCGAACCCCAGCGCGGCCACCGCCTCGGCCAACAGGTCTGCCAGCGGTCGACACAGGAACCAGGCGCCGCGGTCCTTGTGGGCGGTGACCAGGGCACGCACCAGCGGTCCGTACTCGGTACCCACGCCCAGCGGGATGGCGCCGGGGATCACCCGCTTGCGGCCAGCGAGAGCGTCCCGGCACCGTTCGCACAGACCAAGCCCGGGCCGCTGGCAGCCGGGGCAGCGTGCGCCCACCAGCAGGTCGGCCATCTCGTCCAGCACTCCCCCACCCAAGGACTGTGCGCCCCGAGCGTCAAACAGCGCACCGTTGGCCTGTGGACAACCCCGCCACGGCGTCCGGCTCTATCCACAGGTGCTGCAGGCTCTGCCCGCGGACGCTCAGCACGGGTAGGTTGCGGTCGTCACGGACAGGTCGTCGCCCTGCCACCGCCAGGCAGACTCGAACCTGAGGAAGGTGCCACGCTTGCTGATCAGGCCGGCCACGCCGCCGCGCAAGGTCGGTTGCACCACCAGCGCGAGGGGGTCAGCATCGCCGGACGGGCCGAGAGCCTCCAGGTCTGCGCCGTCGCAGCCGATCTGCACGACCCCGGCGCGCGAGGCCTTGTCGACGGCGGCCAACACCAGCAGGGTCGTGGGCGTCGACCACACCACATCGCTGACCCAGGTGAGTGGCTGGGAGTCGACCAGCGGCAGCGGCCGGTAGCCGGAGGCGGCGAGCTGGTCGGAACCCTGCAGGAGGCACAGCCCGAGCACCCGCTGGGCACCTGACTCGCTGACAACGGCCAGCCTCGTCCCCTCCGGCGAGAGGCTGAAGCGCACCAATCGGTGGCCCTTGGGAAGGGTGACGCCCACCACCTGGGATGCGCCCTTGGCGCTGATCCGCAGCAGGCGCGGGGCCTTGCTCTCGCCATCGGTGAGCAGCCAGACCTGCCCGGCGCTGCTGAACTGCGGACGTCCCAACTGCTCGCCGGTGAGCCACTGCTCCACCCCGGGCTGATCGATCGGTCCGACGACCAGACGCGTGCGCGCCCGGTTGACGACGGCGAGTTTGGCGGTGGCCCCGTGAGCGGCCATCGCGCCGGCCTCATCCCCCCAGGTCTTGAGACCGAAGGAGCCGGCGACCGGCGTGTGTTGGTTGGGGGCATCGATCCGTCCGATGACTCCCTTGACCAGCGCGAAGGGCTGCTGGGACGCGTTCACCGCGACCGGGCTCCAGGCCATCACGTCCACCTCACCGATCGAACCGTCGCCCGTGGCGCCCGGCAACGACCAGGTCTTCCCGGCGACGCTGATCCGCAGCCGCTGCACCTCGGGCAACTGACGCAGGGTCCACAACAACTGCGCGGCGACTTGAGCGCGCTGGGCATCCGGAAGGTTGGCCACGGCGTCGCTCAGCGGGACCTCCGCGACGCCGTCCGCGTCGATGGTCACGGCCGGGGCCGACAGCTTGGTGCTGGCAGGAAAGGCTGCGGACACCGCGGGACGCAGCCATTCAGAGGGACCCTGGAGCAGTGCCTGGACGAGTTGCGTCGCGGTGGGCGGGGATGCGGCCAGCCAGACCAGCTCCGGGACGACCTGGCGTCCGGTTCGGTCGAGGAACCACACCTGCACCGGCGCGAAGCGGTGAAGCATGGTGAAACTGCTCACCAGCAGTCCCTTGGGCGGGTTCTGGATGCGCCACTGGCCGTCCACCGTGACCATGTCGAAGTCGTGGGTCAGCTGGCCGGACGCGGAGGTGAAGTGGCCGCCGGCATCGAGACGACCGACCACTGGCGCATGAAGAGCGGCCGACTCGGCGCTGGTGAAGTTGGCGCGCTCGTCGCCGTTGAAGACGGTGACTCCCGCGCGTGGGTCCCAGCTGACGGCGGCCTTCGGGGTCAGGTACTGCCGCGCGACCTTGAAGTCCGGCTCCAGGCTGGCCAGTGCGTCGATGAAGCCGGCCATCACCACCTCGGGCGACCCGTCCACCTGCGGCAGCGCGGGGCGCACCTGCACGCCACGCTCGAGGCTGGCCTGCGCCGACGGCGAGACCTGTTCGACGGGTCCGACGGTGGGCACGTGCGCGCAGGCGGCCAGGGATCCGAGGGCGCCGCCGAGCAGCACCCGGCGCGCCAAGCGCAGCTCGTCGGTCATGACTCTCCCTCCGGCACGAGTTCCAGGGGCGAGCCGGTGAGCTCGACACCCTCACGGCGCGGCAGCGTCAGCCGGAACTGGGCGCCGCGACGGGGTCGTCCCCAGGCCTCCAGCCAGCCGTCGTGCAGGGCAGCGTCCTCGAGCGAGATCGCCAGCCCGAGTCCGGTTCCGCCCACCGTCCGCTGGCGGGAGGGGTCTGCGCGCCAGAAGCGCTGGAAGACGTGCTCGGCTTCCTTGGGGTCGAAGCCCACCCCGTGGTCGCGGACGGTCACGGCGACCGCCTGCTCGTCCTGCGCGATGGTCACCTCCACCGGACGTCCCTCGCCGTGCTCAATGGCATTGGTGACCAGGTTGCGCAGCACGCGCGTGACCCTGCGTCCGTCAACCTCCGCCATCGCAACCTCGTGGCCCTTGAGCACCAGCTCGCAACCCTTCTTGTCGGCCAGCCCCCGCTCGGCGCGCAGTTCGGCTCGGACCAGCTCGGCGACGTCGGTCTCGTCCAGGCTGAGCACCGCGGCGCCCGCATCGAAGCGGCTGATCTCGAGCAGGTCGGCCAGCAGCGACTCGAAGCGGTCCAGCTCGTCATGCATCAGCTCGGTGGAGCGGGCGGCGAAGGGATCCATCTCATCGCGGCTGTCGAAGAGCATGTCGGCGGCCATCCGCACCGTCGTCAACGGCGTGCGCAGTTCGTGGGAGACGTCCGAGACGAACTGTTGCTGCACCTGCGACAGGTTCTCCAACTCCTGGATGCGCGCCTGTAACTGCTCGGCCATGTTGTTCATGCTGGTGGCCAGGGAGGCGAGGTCGTCTGTGCCGCGGACGGGCAGGCGGTCGTCCAACTGGCCGGCCGCGAGGCGTCCGGCGGCCAGGGAGGCCTCACGGATGGGGGTGGTCACCTGGCGACTGACCAGCCACGCGACCAGCGCCAGCATGGAGAGCAGCAGGGCGCCGGTGGAGATGGCGGCCTGCTGGAGCACGCGCACAGTCTCGACCTCGTGGGTCTCGGGAAAGACGAGGAAGACCGGGTAGCTCTGTGATGTGCCGGGCACTTGAAGGGTGGAGCCGACGACCAGGCCGGGCTCTGGGCTGCGGTTGGCGTCGGACCACACGACGGTGGTGGGGGTGAGGAAGGTGCCGTCGGAGCTGGCCAGCGTCTTGGCCAGTTCGTCGGGGACGGATGCCTCGGTGATCTGCGGCGAGACATAGCGCGACACAGGCCCTTGGATGACCACCAGGTACTGGTCTGGGCGGTTGCCTGCCTCGTCGGCAAGCTGGCTGAGCCGCTCGTAGATGGAGGCGGTGCGCAGATCGGTGGCGCGCAGCTGCGTCTGCATGCGGTCCAGCGCGGTGGTCGCCTCGGCAACAGCGGTCTGGCGCTTGCCCGCCAGCACGCCGTCGGTGGCCTGGCGCATCAGCACGAACCCGCCGAAGAGCAACACCAGCGCCGAGCCGACCAGCGTGAGGGCGATCACGCGCAGCGGCAGCGACGACCACCAGACGCGCGCCGCAACGGCGCGGGGGGTGCGGGCCATGGAGGCTCAGGCGCCCTTGCCAAGGTCGCCGGCCCGGTAGCCGATGCCGCGCACGGTGACGACGATCTCGGGCTTCTCGGGATCCTTCTCGATCTTCGAGCGCAGCCGCTGGACGTGGACGTTGACCAGCCGGGTGTCCGCAGCGTGGCGGTATCCCCACACCTGTTCGAGGAGGGTTTCGCGGCTGAAGACCTGGTTGGGGCGGCGGGCGAGAGCCAGCAGCAGGTCGAACTCCAGCGGAGTCAGCGAGATGGGCTGGTCACCCCGGCGCACCTGGTGGCCCTGGATCGAGATCGTCAGGTCACCGATCTGCAGGTTGCCCGTGCCATCCTCGGTCTCGGACGACGAACGACGCAGCCGGGTGCGGATGCGCGCCACGAGTTCCTTGGCCTTGAAGGGCTTGCTCACGTAGTCGTCCGCTCCGGCCTCGAGGCCGACGACGACGTCCATCGTGTCGCTCTTGGCGGTCAGCATGACGATCGGAACACCGGAGAAGGCGCGGATCTCGCGGCAGACGTCGACACCGTCCTTGCCGGGCAGCATCAGGTCGAGCAGCACCAGGTCTGGCTGGGTCTCGCGGAAGGCGGCCACGGCCTTGTCACCACTGCCGCACCAAGAGCTGTCGAAACCTTCCTGGCGAAGGACGATCTGCAGCATCTCGGCGAGCGCGGAGTCGTCGTCAACCACCAGGATGCGATTGCGCCCCCGCGACGACGCGTTGTCGGCGGACTCGGCCATCGCTGCACCTCCCTCTCCCGATGAGTGGACCTTGACCATGGTAACAATCCGATAAACAGGCCCAGCGGACGGCGCGCGGCCAGGACGAGCATGAGCTCAGCAGGAGGTCAGTTCCCGGGCCAGTGCCGCGCGGCTCAATTCGCTTCTGGATCCTCGGACCAGGTTGACATCAGGGCCAGGTCGAAGCCTTGGCGCCGCAGTACCCGGCGCCACAAACCTTCGGTGGACAAGCAGAAGACGTCTTCGTCGAGGCGCCTGACCCGGTGCCAGTCGCCGCGCAGCAGCTCGCCCTCGAGCTGGCCCGCCTCCCAGCCGGCATAGCCGGCAAAGATGCGCAGGTCGGCGTAGGCACCGCGGGCGATCTCGGTGGGCGTGTCGAGGTGGAGCAGGCCGAGATCGTCGTGGATGCGACGCCAACCGGGCGGGTCCTCGGTGGGGTTGGCGAGCTTGGCGAGGCACACGGCGCCGTTCTGGCTCACCGGACCGCCCTCGAAGAGCACCTGCGGTGCGCTGGTCAGCTCGCTCCAGCCCGGCAGCACGTCGTCCAGGTCGGCGTCGGCGATGCGGTTGAGCACCACCCCCAGCGCCCCGGAGCCGTCGCAGTCGAGCAGCAGGACCACACTCTGGCCGAAATAGCCGCCACCCATGCCGACGTCCGCCACGAGCAGCTCGCCCGCGCGGGGTCGGTTGGTCATCTGCACCCCCACAGTCTGGCACGCGCCGTCAACGCCGCCCGTGGACGACGAACGCCCCGCGAGCACGGGCGGCGTTGAGGGTCCCGGGGCGGCGTTGGGGGGAAGGAGCTGGACGCAGTGACCCCTTGGACAGGCTTGAGGACGGGCGCGGACATGACAAGGGCCCCCGGACCGAAGTCCGAGGGCCCTGCACAAGGGGTGGAGGTGGCGGGAATTGAACCCGCGTCCTCAAGAGGCGAACCAGGTCTTCTCCGGGCGCAGCTGAGGTTGACGTTTTCTCGGCCCCCACGCTCTCTTCAGCACGTCGTGGACAGGCCCAGTAGCAGTTAAGTCCCGATCAACCCCTGCCACGCAGGTTGATCAGCAAGCCTTCTGGATGAGGCCAGTTACCGGACCGAAGGCGGAGTCCGGGCTGACCCTTCGGTCACTGCTCAGGCAGCGAGAGCGAAGTCTGCGCGATTGGTGTCGGCAGTTATTGGTTTCCAAGGAACATTTACGTGTTGACCATGGATTCACGGCCCGCTTCCCCTGGGACTACCGTCCCAAGTCGAAACCAGTCACCCCCCTGTTGAGTTGTCAACGCCGACCGGGGCCGGTGTTCACCGGCGGACGCACCAACATCCACCGTTCGTACAACACTACCGCTGAAGGTCTTGTTCCCCCAAGTGAATAGTTGGCCAGTGGTTCGTGGGCAGACGCTCAGCGTCGCAGCGCAGGAGTGGAAGCGTGCTGTCCCTTGGCTCCGTCCTCGCGCGCCACTTGCAGCGGCAGGACGCGCTGCACCGGGTTGCGCCAAGCGATGCCTCGGTGGGCCTTGAGGCCGCCCACGACGGTGGACCCGAGCCAGCCCAGAGCCACGACGAACATGAGATAGCCCTCGAGGAACTCAGGCGCCAACATGGCGGCCACGGACAGCAACAGGAAGAGCAACTGCAGGTTCACCGCCTTCGCGGCCTCCTTGCGGGCGAAGGAACGGGCGGGGCTCACGGCGTAGACCACCGCGGGGCCAAGGACCCAGGTCGCCAGGGCGCTCCAGTGGGCGACGGCAGCCATCGTCCGTCCGGTTCGCCCCTGGGCAGAGGTGTCCAGCAGCGGTTTGCGCGCGACGGGGACGACCGGGATGTTCGCCAGGCCGACGAAGGCCTGGTTCAGCTCGGCGCGGTTGGTCGCCACGAGGACGAGGTGCAGGCGCTCGTCGAACTCGTACTTGGCCAGCCGCCCCTGCGCGTAGGCGTGTTGGAGGTAGTCGACGCTGCGATCGCGCTGCTCGTCGGTCAGCTGCAGCGCCAGGGTGGGATGTGCGAAGGCCTGGCCAGGGAACGGGGAGGGAGTGCCCATACATCCATTGTGCCTCGCACTGGGAGCGCGCCGTTAGGGTGGAACCCATGAACATGCCTGAGAAGCCCGAAGTCGACTTCCCCGAGGGCCCCGCGCCCACCGAGCTGCAGATCAGCGACATCACCGTCGGTGACGGTGCCGAGGCCCTGCCCGGCAGCCTGGTCGCCGTGCACTATGTCGGCGTCGCCTACTCCAGCGGGGAGGAGTTCGACTCCTCCTACGGCCGTGGCGAGCCCATCCAGTTCCCGCTCGGTGGTGGCCGTGTCATCGCCGGCTGGGACCAGGGCATCGCCGGGATGAAGGTCGGCGGCCGTCGCAAGCTCGTCATCCCCGCGAACCTCGCCTACGGCGATCGTGGTGCCGGCGGCGTGATCGCCCCCGGGGAGACGCTGATCTTTGTCTGCGACCTGATGGGCGTCCGCTGACCTGAGCCGTCCCTAGAGCACCACCCGAGCGCGGGTCAGGGCGTCCACTGCGGCGTCCGGCCCGCGCTCGTCGCGCATCCGGGCACCGATCAAGGCCGCGCGCTCGCGGTACGAGGCCGTCCCCACCAGGGCTTCCAACCGACGGGCCAGGGTGTCGGCGTCCAGACCACGGATCGATACCGGGAAGGGTCCGACGCCCAGCGCGTGTAGTCGCCGCCCGTGCCAGGGCTGGTCGACGCCGAAGGGGACGGCCGTCGACGGCACCCCTGCCCGCAGTCCCTCCTGCGTGGTGCCCGCTCCCCCGTGGTGGACGACGGCGTCCAGTCGCCCGAACAACGACGAGTGGGGCACCGGGCCCACCGCCAACATCCCGTCGCTGACCCGGCCCTGCGCCAAGCCCACGAGCTCGGGCGTCAGCACGCGGACACCACTGAGCGCTGCGGCTTGGGCGACAAGCTTGACGTCCGCCTCCCTGCTGGCGGCGCTGAAGCTCCCCCAGCCCACCCACGCCACGGGCCCCTTTGCAAGGAACCCGGCCAGTTCGCCGCCAGGTGCCCAGTCACGGGCTGGGGCGCCCAGCCAGCCCGTCTGCACGACCCCGTCGGGCCAGTCGTCGGCCGGTGGGACGAGCACCGGGCTGGCCGCGACCAGCGTCGGCCAGCGGTCCGCGCGGTGCATCTCGGCGCGCGGTGACACCCGTCCCAGGCCGAGTCGCGAGCGCAGCCGGACACCGATGGGGTGGCCCAGTTCGCTGGCCACCAGCCAGTTCAGCCGGACGCCCATCCGGTTCCATGCCCTGCTTGGGGTGAACCACTCGTCGAAGTAGTGACTGCTCGGGCGCAGGGTGGGTACCTGGCCGGTGAAGACCACCGTCGCCATCCGGGTGTGGCGGGCCTCGACAAGGGCCAGCGCAGCAGAACGTCCGAGCACGCCGGTCACCACCGCGTCACCAGGACGGACACACCGACCGAGCACCTCCGAGACCGGGCCCGCCAGCTGCCGCACCCAGTGCACCAACAGCGCTGCCTGACCAACGCTCCCACGGCTCAGCACCTGCCCGATGGGTCCGCGGGCTGAGACCAGGGCGTCGTCGACCGATCCGTCCACGCCGACGAACTCGGCCCCCAGTTCGGCACACACCTGTTTGGCGTCGTGCAGTGCGATGACGACCGCCCGGTGGCCCCGATCCGTCAGGCGCCGCGCCAGCACGGCCATCGGCTGTACGTCACCGCGCGAGCCGAGGGCCAACAGCCAGGTGGTCGCCTCACCAGGAGTCGATGCCGCCGCCACCGCCGCCACCACCGGAGAATCCACCGCCGCCACCGAAGGACGAACCGCCGCCCCAGCCCGAACCGCTCGAGCCACCGAAGCTCGGCATCTCCTGCACCGGCGGGGCCGCAGAATGGTTGATGGTCGACAGGGCGTCGTTCCAGACGTAGAAGTTCCAGTTCGAGTACGGGCCGTAGTACCAGACCGGCGGCTCTGCGCTCAGGCGCCCCATCCGCACCAGCTGGGCGCACAGGTCGGCCCACCGCTCCGCCAGCCCGAAGACGATCGCCCAGGGGAGGTACTTGGAGAAGATGTCCTCACCCTCCTCGAAGCGCAGTTGGTCGGCCTCGGCGGTCTCGATGTAGGTGCGGAATCCCTCGACCTGGTCGGTGTACGCGCGACCGACGCCGGAACGCTGACCGCGGCTCATCCGGGAGCGCACCACCACCGCGGTGAAGATGATCGGCACCAGTGGCAGCAAGAGCCACAGCCACGCCGAGCTGAAGCCCATCATCGCGAAGGCGAGGAAGGGGATGCCGACGATGCCGCTGAACCCGCAGCCGGTCTTCGCCGAGCTGGGCAGGTCGGTGAACCAGCCCTGCCGGGCCACCTGATTGCGCACCGACAGCACGAGACCCTGGTGGGCGTAGAGCATGCTCCCCCGCTGCGACAGGTCCACCTCATCGGTGGAGCCGAACAGGCGCTGCAACAGCACCTGTTCGTGGGGCGCGGTGGCGAGGGCGGGGTTGATGAGCTTGGCGTAGGCACTGCCCGGTTCACTGCCCAGCTTGATGGCGCCGCGCACCGCCAGGTCGACCAGCGTCGCGGTGGTCTCCGTGGTGTCGATCACGCCGTCCACCAGCAGTCCCGCCTCGGCGACCGAAATCCTGGGCGGTGCGAAGGCGACCGGTACCTCCACCGGGCCCGAGTGCTTCTCGGTGGCTGGCTGCCCCTGCGCGGGCAGGACGCCGGGAGGCAGGCCCTGGAAGCGCAGGTCGCGGCCATGGCGGCGCCAGTATGCGAGCCCGGCCAGCGGCGCCAGCACCAGCGACAGTGCTCCGGCTCCGAGTCCGCCCAACTTGATCAACTGTTCGGCGGCGTCGGCGCGGGTGACCAGGTGCGGGGTGGCGTTGGCGACCTTGGACTTGTCGAGCTTGGCGCCGACGGTGAACAACCACGTCGCCGGCTTGCCGTCCTGGGTGTAGGTGGCGATGCCGTTGGTGACCTTCGCGCTGGTGCAGGGGGTCGTCGACTGCACGGGGCCGGCATAGCAGTTCGCCTGCTGCACCCCGCCCGCCGCGGTCACGGTCACCTTGGCCTGGCTGACCTGCTTGGTCTCGCCGCTCAGGGCGTCCCAGTAGAACTCGGCATAGTCGGACGACGACCGAAGCGCCCCGCCGATGCGGTAGCGGATCGTGTAGCTGGCCGTCGCAGTGGTGATGACCCGGTTGGCATCACCCACTCGGATCACCAAGAAGGCGTCGCGGCCCTGGTCGTCGTCCATGGTGGTGAATTTGGCGGACGCGTTCGTGCTCGACACCGTGATGTTGGAGATGTCGTAGACGGCGTCCTGCTTGTCGTCCCAGCGCTCGCGCACCGTCAGGAAGCGCTGGATGCCGTGCCGCCCGGACGTCGACCCGAAGCGGTAGACGAGGTTCTCGGTGGCATCCACGGTGCCGTCGGCGTTGACGACGTAGTCGATGTTCCACGAGTCGATCCGGTCGTCGGCGGCCCAGGCATTCTGCGGCCACAGCACGCCGATCATCGCGAGGACGAAGGAGGCGCAGACCAACAGGGCCCGATGACCCGCCCGGGAGGTGCGCACCGGCCGGACGCCCACCGAACTCATCAACGGCCCCGCCGCTGGCGTTCGGCGAGGTCACGCTGCATGTCGCGGTTGAGGTCGCGCTCGCGGATGGTATCGCGCTTGTCCCAGTCCTTCTTGCCCGTGGCCACGGCGATCTCCACCTTGGCGTAGCCGTCGTTGAAGTAGACCTTGAGCGGCACCAGCGTCCTACCGCTGTTCGAGATCTCCCGCTCGATCTTGTCGATCTCGCGGCGGTGCAACAGCAGCTTGCGGTTGCGCTTGGCTGCATGGTTGGTCCAGGTGCCGAAGGCGTACTCGGGGATGTTGGCCTGGCGCAGCCAGACCTCCCCGTCGTCCACCGTGGCGAAGGCATCGACGAGCGAACAACGACCATTGCGCAGGCTCTTCACCTCGGTGCCGGTGAGCACCAGGCCAGCCTCGTAGGTGGTGCCGATGTGGTACTCGTGCAGCGCCTTCTTGTTCTGGGCGATCAGCTTGCGGCCCTTTTCGCGAGGCACTGGTGCTCCTTCATGGATCGGATGGGCGAGCACGCGCAGATGCGACGCGGCTCCCCCACCAGCCTAGCTTGGGCCGAAGGAGGAGCCGCAGTGGATTTTCCCGCGCCGCCGAACCCCGTGACGCTGGGCCGAGTCGGTCGACGAGCGGGTCAGAACCAGTTCATCGGATTCACCACCGAGCCGTCCTGCCACACCATCAGGTGCAGGTGGCAGCCGGTGGAGTAGCCGGTCGTACCGACGTAGCCGATGACCTGACCGGCGCTGACGTGCTGTCCGGGGCTGACGACGTAACGGATCGCGTGGTTGTAGCCGGTGGTCAGGTAGTGCCCCCCGACAAGCCCGTGGTCGATCATCAGGCGGTTGCCATAGCCGGCGTTGTAGTAGGCCTCGGTGACGACGCCGGCGCGGGGCGCGCGCATCACGGCACCGCAGGAGGCGCCGAAATCGGTGCCGTCGTGCAGCTTCCAGTAGTGCAGCACGGGGTGGAAGCGTTGACCATAGGACGAGGTGATGGGCGCGTTGACCGGGTAGTTGAAGTAGCTGGACGCCGCGGCCTGGGTGGAGCTGGCCGAGGTGGTCTCGACCTTGCTGGCGGCGGTGGCAGCGCGCGCGGCGGCCCGGCTGGCGGCCTGGGCCTTGGCCGTTGCGTCGGCGGCCCTTCGCGCCTTCGCCACGGCAGCCTCACGAGCGAGCCGGGCGGCCTCCGCCTTGACCTTGGCTGCTGCTGCGGCACGGGCTCGGCGCTCGGCCTCGGCCTTCTTGCGGGCGCGTTCGGCGGCAGCCTTCTGGGCGGCGATCCGCTGCGCGATGCGCTTGGCGACGGCCTTGTTGTCCGCGTCCAGGGCCTGCTGGCGCGACTTCTCGGCATCGAGCTTCTGCACGGCAGCCGCACTGGCCTGCTCATTGGCGGCGACCATCTCGCCGACCGAGGCCGCGGCATCGTCGGCGGCGGCCTCGGCAGCCCGGGTGCGCACCAGCTGCGCGGCGGCGGCCTGCTTGCGCGCCTCGACGGCCTGCTTGGCGCCCTCGGCGGCCTGCTGCGCGTCCTGGAGCTTGAGCTGGAGTTCGGTCAACCGGTCCATCTGGGCCTGGGTGGAGTTGAAGATGGTGGTCGACCACTGGACGTGCTCGTTGACGTCCCCGGTGCCGCCGGCCGCCTGGGTGAAGGCAGCCAGGCCGAGCAGCTCGGTGTTCTGCTGGTGGGTCTCGCGCACCGACGCCCCGATCAGGGCCACCTCGGCGTCCAGCGCCCTCTGGTTTGCGGCGACCTTGCGCTGGGCCTCGGCGAGCGCTGCGCGCGCCTTGGCCACCTCACCGGCGAGGCGGTCATCCTCGGCCTGGGCCTGGGCGCGCACCTGCTGGGCCTGCGCCAGAACGGCGCGGGCACCATCGAGGGCGACCTTGGACTGCTGGAGCTCGGCGCTGGCCTGGTCGAGTTCGTCCTCGAACTCGTGCACATTGGCGCTGGACTGGGCGAGCTCCTGTCGCAAGCGGGCCTGCTGGTCGGTGAGGGCGTCGGCGTTGGCGGTGGGGGCAACGCCGAGCACCAGCGCGGCAGCGGCAAGGCCGGCGATGGCGCTGTGGGCCAGCGGACGGATCGCGGCGCGGCGATGCGCCAGCTGCCCGTTGGGGAAGACGTCGGTGTTCACGCGGATCTCGGCTTTCCGTACCCGGGACCCTGAACGACGGCTCAGACTCTCAGGTACTTCTTGGTTGCGAAGAGCGTGGGCAGAATAGACAGCACCAGCCCCACCACCACAACCCCAACCATGGCCAACCCCGCGTGGTGCCACGTGATCCACCGTAAAGCCTGAATCGAGGGTTGAGCATTCTTGACGATCACCCACCAATAGCCGGCCGCCAGCGTTCCGCAGGCAAGAGCGGTGCCGATGACGCCCGCCACCAGGCTCTCCAGCAGGAAGGGCAGCATGATGTAGATGTTGGAGGCGCCAACCAGCCGCATGATCCCCAGTTCCCGTCGACGGCCGAAGGCGGCCATCCGGATCGTGTTGGAGATCTGCAATGCGGCCGCGACGAGCAGCAGCCCGGACAGACCGATCGTCGCCCACTTGAGGGCGTTCAGCCACCCGAAGATCGGGTCCAGGACGGTGTGCAGGTCCTGGACCGCCTGCACACCCGGCATGGCGCGCACCATGGTCACGACGTCCTGGTACTCCTGCGGATTGCGCAGTTTGATGCGGAAGGAGTCCTGCATCTGGCTCTCGGAGAGGGTCTCCAGCACCGGTGAGTCGCTGTAGGCCTCCTTGAAGTCGGCGTAGGCCTCCGCCTTGGACTCGTAGTAGACCGGCACCTGGACCTGCGGGTGGTTCTCCAGCGCCTTGCGGATGGCGTCCTTCTGGGGCTGGGTGGTCGCCTGCCCGGTGGTGCACGTGCCGCCGGTGGACTCGTCCACGCACAGGAAGACCGAGATCTCGATCTTGTCGTACCAGCGGCCCTTGATCAGGTCGACCTGCTGGGTGGTCATCAGGCCGGCGCCGAAGAGCGCGAGCGAGACCCACATGGTGACGATCACCGACAGGGTCATGGACAGATTGCGTCGCAGACCCGACCAGGTCTCGCGGAAGGTGTGGCGCATGATGTGGGGTTCCTGTTCCTGGCTCAGTGTCCGCCGTAGACGCCCTGGACCTGGTCGCGGACGACCTGTCCGTGGTCCAGTTCGACGACGCGGCGGCGCATCTGGTCGACGATGCTCGCGTCGTGGGTTGCCATCACCACCGTGGTGCCTGACTTGTTGATGCGGTCGAGCAGCTTCATGATGCCGACGCTGGTGGCGGGGTCGAGGTTGCCGGTGGGTTCGTCGGCCAGCATGATCGCCGGACGGTTGACATAGGCGCGCGCGATGGCGACGCGCTGCTGCTCACCGCCCGAAAGTTCCTCGGGCAGTCGATCGCCCTTGGTGCCGAGCCCGACCAGGTCGAGCGTCTGCGGGACGACCTGGTTGATCTCCTTGGTGGCGCGTCCGGTGACCTGCATCGCGAAGGCGACGTTCTCGTGGACGGTCTTGCCCGGGAGCAGCCGGAAGTCCTGGAAGACGGTCCCGACCTGGCGACGCAGGCCCGGCACCTTCCAGCCACGCAACCGTCCGACGTCCTTGCCCAGGACGACGACCGAACCGCTGGTGGGCCGGTACTCGCGCAGGACGAGGCGCATGAAGGTCGACTTGCCGGAGCCGGACTGGCCGACCAGGAAGACGAACTCGCCGGGGTCGATGGAGACGTTGACATTTCGCAGCGCGGGCTGGCTGCGGCCGTCGTAGACCATGGTGACGTCGGTGAAGGTGATCACGAGAACCTCGGGCCGGTACTTGGGGAAGGCGCTGAGGATTCTCAGCCCGGCTCGCTCGGGAGTCTAGGTCTCAAGCCGCCCCAACCGCGGCGCCACGCCTGGCCGGGCGCAGATTCACAGCCCGAGCATTCACAGCCCGAGCATTCACAGCCCGAGCGTCGGCGCGTCGTGAGTGTGCGCTCAGTCCTCGTGGGACTGCATGCGCCAGCGGATGCCGGCGTCGATGAAGCCGTCGATGTCGCCGTCGAAGACCGCGTCGGGGTTTCCGACCTCATAGTTGGTCCGGAGGTCCTTGACCATCTGGTATGGATTCAGCACGTAGGAGCGCATCTGGTCACCCCAGCTCGCCTTCACGTCTCCGGCGAGCTCCTTCTTCTTCGCGTCCTCTTCCTGCTTCTTCAGCAGCAGCAGGCGCGACTGGAGCACGCGCATGGCGGCGGCGCGGTTCTGGATCTGGCTCTTCTCGTCCTGCATCGAGACCACCAGGCCGGTGGGGAGGTGGGTGATGCGGACGGCGGAGTCGGTGGTGTTCACGCTCTGGCCACCGGGGCCGGAGCTGCGGAAGACGTCGACGCGGATGTCGGACTCGGGGACGTCGATGTGGTCGGTGTCCTCGATCAGCGGGATCACCTCGACGGCGGCGAAGGAGGTCTGGCGGCGCCCCTGGTTGTCGAAGGGCGAGATGCGGACGAGGCGGTGGGTGCCACCCTCGACCGAGAGGGTGCCGTAGGCGAAGGGGGCGCTCACCTCGAAGGTGACGGACTTGAGGCCAGCCTCTTCCGCATAGGAGGTGTCCATCACCTTGGTGGCGTAACCGTGGCGCTCAGCCCAACGCAGGTACATGCGCAGCAGCATCTCGGCGAAGTCGGCGGCGTCGACGCCACCGGCACCGGAACGAATGGACACCACGGCATCGCGCTCGTCGTACTCCCCCGACAGCAGGGTGCGGACCTCGAGGCCCTCGATCTCGGTGCGCAGGCGGGCGACCTCCGACTCGGCCTCGGCAGCAGTCTCAGCGTCGGACTCCTCGCGGGCCATCTCGACCAGCGTGGCGGCGTCGTCCAGCCGCGCATGCAGGCCGGTCAGTCGCTCGATGTCTGACTGGAGGCGGGACAGGCGGGAGGTCACGCGCTGGGCATTGGCCTGGTCGTCCCACAGGTTGGGCGCGGCGACCTGCTGCTCGAGGTCGGCGATCTCGGCCTTCTTGCTCTCCGGGTCGAGGACGGCCTCGATCTGGGAGAGCTTCTTCTCGAGGTCGGCGATGTCATCGGTCAGGTCTTGGAGAGCCACGATCGACCATTCTACCTGTGGGAAGCTGGGTGCTGCACTCGATGCGGCTCTCGATTGCCGCGACCGACCAGAAGGGCAGGCGACCATGGGCGCGCTCAAGGACCAGTTGAAGACCGACCTCGTGGCGGCCATGAAGGCGCACGACGAAGCGGCGAAGAGCAACCTGCGGATGGCCATCGCAGCGATCGGCACCGAAGAGGTGGCCGGCGCCAGCGCCCGGGAGCTCACCGACGCCGAGGAACTGGCGGTGGTGACCAAGGAGGTCAGCAAGCGTCGCGACTCCGCCGAGGCCTACACCCAGGGCAACCGTCCCGAACTGGCTGCCAAGGAGACCGCAGAGGCCGAGTTCCTGGCGAAGTACCTGCCCGCTCCCCTGTCGTCCGAGGAACTGCAGCAGATCGTGGACGAGGAAATTGCCGCCGCGACCGCCGATGCCGAGAAGAGCCCGCGCCTCATGGGCCAGGTGATCAAGGCCGTCAACGCCCGCGCGAATGGCCGGGCCGACGGCAAGACCGTCGCCGGGCTGGTGAAGGCTGCTCTCGCCTGACGAAAGAGCCAGTCATTGGGTGGGCGCAGAGGGACTCGAACCCCCGACTCCCTGCTTGTAAGGCAGGTGCTCTAACCAACTGAGCTATGCGCCCGGTGCCCCGACACCCTATCGCCTCGGCCGCACGATCTGGGACTGGCGGCGAGCAGGCGAGCACCCATGACGGCATGCCGATCGGGCGACTCCCGTGGAGGGGATCGCCTCATCGGCATTCCGAGGTGTTGTCAGGCGGTGCTTGCGACGTCGTCCCACTTCAGCCGCATCACCGGGGGCCCCTGCGGCGGCCCGCCCCTGGTGGGGTCGTGGAGTTCCAAACTGAGGCTCGGGGTGACCAAGTAGACGAACCCCTCCGGGGATCGCCACAGGTAACAACCCGGGGCGACTTGCTCGACGCGCCAACGTCCGTGCGTCTTCGCACGATGGACCCGCCGGCCGAGGGGTCCGAGGTTGTCGGGCCGAGTCTGACCCGGTGTCCCGTCGTGGTCGAAGGGGACGGTGTGGTCAAAAGGGACGGTGTGGTCCAGGTCGCAGCGGCTGGCCCGCTTGGACGACCACGGGAACACCTCGAAGGGATTCCGATGCTCCACGGTCTCGCGCATCCGATCGGGGACCTCGTAGGAGTCCACCGGGCACAGAGCGGCAGTGTCGAGGACGGGGCGGACACTGATCCTCCGATCACCCAGCAGCTCCTTCAACCAGCCGCCGAGCGCGGGGCCGATGCCCTCGATGCGAGCGATGCCCTGGCCGGTCTTGACGGTGGTGTCGGTGAGGTGGACCACGACCTTCGCGGTGGGGAGCAACTTCTCCGGATCGACGGTGATGGTCCCGCAGGCGTGACCCAGACGGGCCTTGAGTTCGCACGCTGACCCCTCGACAAACCCGGGGAAGGTGGGTTCGTCAAGCAGCGAAGCCTGGAGCATCTGCAGCGCCAGCGCCGGATTCGCCAACATCCCCAACGCGCGGGCGCGGATCCCGTCCTCGGTGTCCTGCACCCCCGCCCGGCGCAGGATCGACGCCAATCGCGCCACCTGCGCTTCAAGATCACGCTGGTCGAGCTTGTCCAAGACGGCGTCCACCCTGCCGAGCAACCCCTCGGAGTCGTCGTCCCGGAAGTCGACGTGCCGACGCTCCCGCTCCGCCGCGCGACGCTCCTCAGCCTGATCCGCGGGCAGGTGCTCCAACACCAGCCCCTTCGCCATCGCCTCCGACCGGGACGCCGGCATCCGCCCATAGACGTCCCGCAGGTCCGCATCGAAGGCCCGGGCACCGTCGAAGTCCAGGTCCCCGGACATGCTCGCGAGCTTCTTCGCCAACCACACCGGAAGGTCACCGGCCATCACCGCCGCCCACGCATACGGCAACCGGTGCAGACAATCAGTCGCCAACGACAACTCAACGTCGACAGCCTCGGGGCGCAGGTGCATCGCCGCCGCCAACTCCAACGACGCGAACTCCGCAACCAACGGTGTCCCGTCCGAACCCGCCGGAACCAGCTGCTCCAGACCCGGCACCACCGGACCCTCACCGCTGGCCGCCGACCACAACACGTCCACCTGCGCCAACAACTCGAACCGCCGCGCCTGGATCGCCCGAAAGGCCTTGTCCGACGCCCGCAACTCGGCCAGGAACTCACGCCGCGTCGCCGGGAAGGCAGACCCGGGAAGCGTCACCGTGTGACCCGCCGAAGGAGTCATCGTCGAACTCATGTGCTAATTCTAGACGTCCCACTGGGCGCCCACAACCCCTTCGACGATATTTGTTCGACGAGCTTCCAAAGGTTTCCGAGATCCGAGAGGTGAGGCATTCTTTCATGTTCCCCACCCATTCGAGCGGGCTAGGCTGGTGGTGCTGGCCCGCACGGGCCTGATCCGTACCTTGTAAGGAGAACGACGATGTCTGAAACCCGCGTCCCGACCGAGGACACCCTCGGCCCGCTGCCGAGCGGAGCACGTCCCACCGGTTCGACCATGTCCAACGGCGCACCTGCCGTCTCGGACCGCAACTCGCTGAGCGTGGGCCCGGACGGGCCGCTGCTGTTGCACGACGTCCACCTCGTCGAGTCCCTCGCCCATTTCAACCGCACCAATGTCCCCGAGCGCCGTCCGCACGCCAAGGGCTCGGGCGCCTTCGGAACCTTCGAGACCACCCAGGACGTCTCCCAGTGGACCAAGGCCGCGCTCTTCCAGCCCGGCGCCAAGACCGACATGCTCGCCCGCTTCTCCACCGTCGCCGGTGAGATGGGATCGCCCGACACCTGGCGCGACGTCCGCGGCTTCTCCCTGAAGTTCTACACCTCCGAGGGCAACTACGACCTCGTGGGCAAC
The DNA here is from genome assembly GCF_039527675.1 of Luteococcus sanguinis. Classification (NCBI taxonomy): domain Bacteria; kingdom Bacillati; phylum Actinomycetota; class Actinomycetes; order Propionibacteriales; family Propionibacteriaceae; genus Luteococcus; species Luteococcus sanguinis. Next base: position 104,238 of record NZ_BAAAKI010000012.1, on the reverse strand, counting down.
AACACCCCCGTCTTCTTCGTCCGTGACCCCATGAAGTTCGCGAATTTCATCGCCTCGCAGAAGCGCCTGCCCGGCAATGGCCTGCGTGACAACAACATGCAGTGGGACTTCTGGTCGCTGAACCCGGAGTCCGCGCACCAGGTCACCTACCTGATGGGCGACCGCGGCATCCCGCGCAGCTACCGCCACATGAACGGCTTCGGCTCGCACACGTACATGTGGGTCAACGCCGCCGGTGAGCGTTTCTGGGTCAAGTACCACTTCCGCAGCCAGCAGGGCGTCCAGGGCCTGTCCAGCGACCGCGCGACCGAGATCGCCGGCGAGGACGCCGACTTCCACCGCCGCGACCTGTGGGACGCCATCGCGCGTGGTGAGTTCCCCCAGTGGAAGCTGTTCGTCCAGGTCATGCCCTACGAGCAGGCCAAGACCTACCGCTTCAACCCCTTCGACCTGACCAAGGTGTGGCCGCACTCGGACTACCCGCTGCACGAAGTCGGCACGATGACCCTGGACAAGAACCCCGCGAACTTCTTCGCCCAGATCGAGCAGGCGGCCTTCTCGCCGTCGAACCTCGTGCCGGGCATCGGGTTCAGCCCGGACAAGATGCTGCTCGGTCGCGTCTTCGCCTACCCCGACGCCGCCCGCGCCCGTATCGGCACCAACTTCGACCAGCTTCCCGTCAACCGTCCCCGAGTGGAGCGCAACTTCTACGCGATCGACGGCAACATGAACTACGAACAGGGCGAGATGGCCGCCGTCTACGCGCCCAACTCGATGGGCCGTTCCTACTCCGACGAGGTCGGACGCGTCGACAACGGCTGGGAGTCGGATGGTGAGATGGTGCGTCAGGCCTACACCCTGCGCTCCGATGACGACGACTTCTCCCAGCCGGGGGCGCTCGTCCGCGAGGTCTTCGACGACGCCCAGCGCGACCGATTCGTCGACAACGTGGCCGGGCACCTGCTCGGTGGCGTGAAGGGTGACGTGCTGGAGCGTGCCTTCGCCTACTGGAAGGCCGTGGACCCGACCTGCGGCGAGCGGATCGAGCAGAAGGTACGAGCGGCGCAGGCCGAGGAGCGCAACCCCGGTGGCGAGGCGGACGAGGCCAAGGGTGACGCCGAGGCCGGCATCATCGTCGAGCCGGCCCCGACCAACGGCACCTACTGAGCCGCCATACCGAGGGTCCACGTGACCACTGAGCAGTCCCCGCGGGGGCGCACCACCTGGTGCGCCCCCGCGGCGCGTCCCGGCTCGAGAACTCGCGGTCGCTGGACGAGTTCGCCGCCACCGGGCGCCCGCCCTACCCTTTTGCGGTGACCGAAGTGAACACCAGCCGCCGTGACGGCCTGCGCAAGTGGTTCCTGCAGCGGGACGACTCCGATGCCGCCGGGTACTACGAGGATCACGACGAAGCCGTCGAGCAGGACCACGTCAAGCCCTGGTACGCCGTGATGTGCCTGACCGGCGTCGACTACTTCTCAACCCTCGGCTACCAGCCGGGCATCGCCGCGCTGGCCGCCGGTTCACTGGCCCCGTTGGCGACGCTGGTGCTGGTGCTGATCACCCTGTTCGGGGCGCTGCCGATGTACCGGCGCGTGGCCAAGGCGTCCCCGCACGGCGACGGCTCGCTGTCGATGCTGGAGAAGCTGCTCTCCTACTGGCCGAGCAAGGTGCTGGTGCTCTCGTTGATCGGCTTCGTGGCCACCGGATTCGTCATCACGATGACCATGTCAGCCGCTGACGCCACCGCCCACCTGGTCGAGAACCCGATGCTGAAGGACGCCCTCGAGGGACAGCAGGTGGCCATCACGCTGGTGCTGCTGACCCTGCTGGCGGCCATCTTCCTCAAGGGTTTCAGCGAGGCGATCGGCGTCGCCGTGGTGCTGGTGATCGCCTACCTGGGCCTGTCGGTCGTCGTGATCGGACGCGGGCTGTTGGAGGTCTCGCGCCATCCCGAACTGTTCGGCCAGTGGCGTGACCTGATGACCGTCCAGCACGGCTCGGTCACCGGGATCGTGCTGGCCTCCATGCTCGTCTTCCCCGCACTGGCGCTGGGTCTGTCCGGGTTCGAGACCGGCGTGGTCGTCATGCCGCTGGTCAAGGGTGATCCGACCGACACCCGGCGCAAGCCGCTGGGTCGCATCCGCAACACCCAGAAGCTGCTGGCCACCGCCGCCGCCATCATGTCCGTGCTGCTGATCGGGTCGTCCCTCGCGACGACGCTGTTGATCCCGGCCGAGGCCTTCCAGCCCGGCGGGGAAGCCAATGGCCGCGCCTTGGCCTACCTGGCACACGAGTTGCTGGGCAATGGCTTCGGGACGGCCTACGACGTCGTCACCATCGCCATCTTGTGGTTCGCGGGGGCCTCGGCGATGGCTGGCCTGCTGAACATCGTCCCCCGCTACCTGCCGCGCTTCGGGATGGCGCCGGACTGGACGCGCGCCGTGCGTCCGCTGGTGGGTGTGCTGTGGGTCATCGCTTCGCTGGTCACAATCCTGTTCAAGGCCAGCGTGGATGACCAGGCCGCCGCCTACGCCACCGGCGTGCTGGCATTGATGACGTCCGCAGCGGTCGCGGTCTTCCTGGCCGCGGTGCGCAAGCGCGAGATCGGGGCCGCCTTCTACTTCGGGATCATCTCACTGATCTTCATCTACACCTTCGTCACCAACATCCTCACCCACCCCGGCGGCCTGTGGATCGCGCTGATCTTCGTCGCGCTGATCATGGCGGTCTCGTTGTGGTCCCGGGCCACCCGGTCGACCGAGCTTCGGGTTCCCGTGGTGCGCTTCGACGAGGGGGCGCAGGCCATGCTCGCTGAAGCGATCGCGAGCCAGCAGCCGGTGCGCTTCCTGGCCAACAAGCCCGGGGCCGGCGACGAGAACGAGTACAACTACAAGGCCCTTGAGGTGCGGCTCGACAACCACATCCCCAACGAGGCCGACGCACTCTTCCTCGAGGCCGTGATCTCGGACGCCTCCGACTTCGAGGCGCCGGTGGACGTCACCTCACGAGTCATCGGACGCCACAAGATCCTGCGTGCCTCCGGGACAGCGGTGCCCAATGTGATCGCGGCCGTGCTGCTGGAGGTCAACCGGCGAACCCCCGAACCCCCCCACTGCTACTTCGAGTGGTCGGAGAAGGGTCCCAGCCAGAACGCGTTGCAGTTCCTGATCTCGGGCGAGGGCGACACTCCCCCACTGGTGCACGAGATCCTGCGCAAGGTGCAGCCCGAGGAGCGCTGGCGCCCCCAGCTGCACGTCGGCGGCTGAGGCTCAGGAGCGTCCCCGGTACCAGTCCCGAACTTCCCACGTGCCGTGTCGGCCCACGACGGCCAAATGAGTCGGACGGTGCCCAGGCACGCGCCAAGGGGGCCGTAATTGGGACCCTGGAGCGTTTTTGACTCCGAGGCGTCAGGCGAGCAGGTCGTCGATGCGGGAGAGCTCGTCGGCGGAGAAGTCCAGCTTGGACAGGGTCTGCAGCGAGTCGGTGAGCTGCTCCGGGCGGCTGGGCGAGATCAGCGTCGAGGTGACACGCTCGTCACGGACCACCCAGGCCAGCGCCATCTGGGCCAGGCTCTGACCGCGACCTCGGGCCAGTTCGTCCAGGCCGCGGATGCGGTCCGACAGCTTCGGATCGGACGCACGCGATGCGAGGTCGCCGTTGCGGGCGGCGCGAGAGTCGTCCGGAATGCCGCCCAGGTAGCGATCGGTGAGCAGACCCTGGGCCAGCGCCGAGAAGGCGATGATGCCCAGGCCCTCCTCGGCGCAGGCGTCGACCAGACCGTCCTCGACCCAGCGGTTCAGCATCGAGTAGGAGGGCTGGTGGATCAGCAGCGGGGTGCCGAGCTCACGGGCGATCTGCGCGGCGTCGCGCGTCTGCGCCGGGTCGTAGGACGAGATGCCGACGTACAGCGCGCGGCCGGAGCGGACGGCCTGGTCGAGCGCCATCATCGTCTCCTCCAGCGGGGTGTCCGCGTCGAAGCGATGGCTGTAGAAGATGTCGACGTAGTCCAGGCCCATTCGCTCCAGCGACTGGTCCAGTGAGGCGAGGACGTACTTGCGAGAGCCGCCACCTTGCCCATAGGGGCCGGGCCACATGTCGTAGCCAGCCTTGGTGGAGATCACCAGCTCGTCGCGGTAAGGGCGCAGGTCTTCGGCGAACAGGCGTCCGAAGTTGCGCTCGGCCTGGCCATACGGCGGGCCATAGTTGTTCGCCAGGTCGAAGTGGGTGATGCCGGCGTCGAAGGCGCCGCGGACGATCGCGCGCTGGCTCTCCCCGGTCGTCAGGTCGCCGAAGTTGTGCCACAGGCCGAGGCTGAGCACGGGTAGCTTCAGGCCCCACCTGCCGCAGCGTCGGTAGGTCATCGAGTCGTAGCGGCCGTCGGCGGCGAGATGGGTCATGGGTCCATCCTGCCAACATCGGCTCCCGCCCAGCACACCCGGTCAGCTCAGGAGGGGTCGCGAGGACGTCCAACGAGCACGGCCAGCACGACGATGGCGACCAGCCCGGACTGCAGCACGAGCTGCGGCATGTCGGTGAAGCGGCAGAACAGCCACCACACCAACGCACCCAGCAGGGCGCCGACGAGCATTCGCGTCATCTTGAGCATGCCGGGAGCCTAGTTGGCTGCCTCATCCCGGCGTCCCCGGACCGGACGGTGGGCCAGCACCGGAACGGACGCTCGCGTACGGGCCACCTGCCCAAGGTCCACGTCCACCACCAACAGCTCCGGATCATCCCCGGCCTCGGCCAGCACCTCGCCCAGCGGGCCGACAACCATCGAGTGCCCCACGCCCAGCGCGCCCTTCCCCGTGGTGAGCGGCTGGTCGACGGCCACCAGCACCGCCTGCGCGTCCATCGCCCGCGAGCGCGCCAGCAGCCGCCACTGCTTCAGCTTTGCGTCACCATCGGCCCAGCTGGCCGGAAGGCAGATGATCTCGGCGCCGGCCCGTCCCAGGGCCGTGAACTGGTCGGCGAAGCGGACGTCATAACAGGTGGCCAGACCGATGGTGGCGCCGGCCACCTCGACGGTGACCAGTCGCTCCCCCGGTTCGATGCGCGCCGATTCCCGGGCGCCCAGCGCATCGAACAGGTGAATCTTGTCGTAGTGCTCGTCCAACCCCATGCCATCGGTGACCAGCACGGTGTTGCGCGCCCGTCCACCCGAACCGGTCGTGAACATGCCGACCACCACGACCACGCCGCACTCCCGCGCGAGCTGCCGGACCCCGGACGCGAAGGGCCCGTCGAGCGATTCGGCGATGGTGCGTGGGTCGACGGCGAGGTTCGCCATCGTCCCCTCCGGCGCGACGACCAGCTGGGCACCCTGCCGGGTCGCCTCGGCGACGGTTTGGCGCAGCAGGCCCAGATTGCGTTGCGGATCAGGCCCGGAACGCAGCTGGGCCAGGGCAATGATCACACCACGAGGTTCGTCCATGGGTTCCATTGTGGGCCAGCTGTGGGGGTGGGGTCTGGCGCACAGCCGCGGCGTAGACTCGTCCGTCGTGCGCAGCCTCGTCCAGATCCTCGCCGCCGTCCGCGAGCTCCGGTGGTACTACATCGGCATCATCATCTGCTCCGTGTTGACAGCCGCGACCGGGATCGCGACCCCCTTCATCATCATGGCGGCGACCGATGAGGTCGTCCGCAGCGTGCAGGGCACCGGACGTGGCGTCACGATCGTCGTCTGGCTGGCCGTGGCGCTCCTGTTCTGCGACCTCGCCAACACCGTGATCACCAATGTCGGCGGCTACCTGGGCGATGCGATGGCGGCGCGACTGCGGGCGCGCCTGTCGGAGCGCTACTACAACAAGCTGCTGCTGCTCCCCCAGCGCTACTTCGACACGGCGCTGACCGGCACGATCATCTCCCGATTGCAGCGCTCGATCACCGAGACCACGCAGTTCCTGCAGAGCGCCAGCAACAACTTCTTCCCGATGATCCTGACGCTGGTCGCCTCGCTGGCCGTCACCGCCTACTACTCGCCGTGGATCGCGCTGCTGCTGCTGGTGATCTTCCCCACCTATACGTGGCTCACCGCGCTGACCAGCAAGAAGTGGCAGCGACTGGAGGGCGAGAAGAACTCCCACGTCGACATCGCGGGTGGACGCTTCGCCGAGGTGGTCGGGCAAATCCGCGTCGTGAAGAGCTTCGTGCAGGAGCGCCGCGAGCTGGCGACCTTCACCCACCACTACGACGCGACGATCGGGCTGACCGAGCAGCAGTCGATCTATTGGCATGCGATGGACTCCGCCCGCCGCGGTGCCATGAACGTCATCTTCTTCGCCATCTACGCCCTGATCTTCGTCCGCACCACGCAGGGTGCCTTCAGCATCGGCGTGATGGTGCTTCTGATCCAGCTGGTCAACCTGGCCAAGCAGCCGGCGATGATGATGAGCTACCTCGTCGACACCTCCCAGCGCGCGATCGCCGGTTCCAAGGACTATTTCAACGTGATGGGCGAGGAACAGGAGCGTCCGGAGCTGGCGCTTCCCGTCGTGGCCGACCGCCGCGAGCTGCCGGCGGACATGGCGATGATCGAGTTCGACGACGTCACCTTCGGCTACGAGGATGGCGAGGACGTGCTGCACGGCGTCAGCTTCAGCGTCGGCCAAGGTGAGCGGGTGGCCTTCGTCGGTGAGTCCGGCGGCGGAAAGACCACGCTGGTCAGCCTGCTGCTGGGGCTCTACGCGCCACGGGCCGGGACGGTGTGCCTCGCGGGCCACGACATCGCCGACACCCCGGCTGAGCTCTTGCGCAGCTCGGTTGGCGTCGTCTTCCAGGACGCCAGCCTGTTCAGCGGGACGATCCGCGAGAACATCGCCTACGCCCGCCCTGACGCCCCCGACCACGAGATCGAGGTCGCGGCCCGTGAGGCCAACGCCGCGGCCTTCATCAAGAACTTCGAGCAGGGCTACGACACCCTGATCGGCGAGCGCGGACTGAGGCTCTCCGGCGGTCAGAAGCAGCGCATCGCCGTGGCCCGGGCCATGCTCAAGGACGCGCCGATCCTGGTGCTCGACGAGGCCACGAGTGCGCTCGACTCCAAGTCGGAGCGACTCGTGCAGGAGGGCCTGGACCGGCTGATGCACGGGCGCACCAGCGTGATCATCGCGCACCGATTGTCGACCATCGCGTCCGTCGACCGGATCATCACCCTGAAGGCCGGACGGGTGGACGAGGTCGGCACCCCCGAGCAACTCGCCACCTCTGGTGGCATCTACGCAGAACTGTTGGCGCTGCAGGAATCCGGATCCAAGCGTGACAAGAAGCGCCTCAAGGAGTTCGGGATCACCGCCTGATCCAGACGGCTCGGGTACGGCGCAGGGCAGGTCAGCCGCGCGCGGCGCCCTTGGGACGGACGACCTTGTGCGCCTGCCAGTCGTCGGCCAGATTGACCGACGAGGTGAGCGACATGCCCGCCGTGGTGCACCCGTCCGCCAAGTCCGCCGGGTCGACATAGCCGGAACGCCCCACCTTGGGTGTCATCAGCCAGATCACCCCATTCGGCGCGAGGTCGGTCATGGAGTCGACGAGGCCATCGGCAACGTCGCCGTCCTCGTCGCGCCACCACAGCAACACCGCGTCGACGGCCTCGAGGGCCTCCTCGACCATGTCGCCATCGATGGCATCCATCACCTGGTCCCGCAAGGACTCGTCCACGTCGGAGTCCCAGCCCAGCTCCTGCACCACCATTCCCCCGGCCAACCCCATCAGGGTGTTTGCCGGAGTGTCGCCTGACTTCATGCGCCCAAGCCTGCCAGATCGGCGGGCCCAGGGAAAAGCGGGGGCGCCCGCCACCCCGGTGGGGTGACGGGCGCCGTCAGCTCGTGTTCAGCAGTGCGTGGCCGTTTCGTGTCCCCGTTGCGTGGGCTCAGGCGTCGCCGCCGGCATTGCCGGAGGAGCCAGCGTTCACGTTGAGCAGGTCGTACTTCTCGGCAGCCTGCTTGGGCCACTCCGCCGGCACCTCGCCGCGGGCGGCGAGCATCTGCAGCGTCCGCACGGCGACCGAGGGGCCGTCGATGTGGAAGAAGCGACGGGCCGCGGCGCGGGTGTCGGAGAAACCGAAGCCGTCCGCGCCCAGGGAGGCGAAGTCGCCGGGCACCCAGTTCAGGATCTGGTCCTGCACCTGGCGCATGTAGTCGCTGACCGCGACGACCGGGCCGGGACGATCGGCGAGCTTCTGGGTCACATAGGCGACCTTCGGCTCCTCGTCCGGGTACAGGAAGTTGTGCTCGTCGGCGGCCAGGCCGTCGTGGCGCAGCTCGTTCCAGCTGGTCACCGACCAGACGTCCGCGACGATCCCGAAGTCGGCCTTGAGCAGTTCCTGGGCCTCCAGCGCCCACGGGACGCCCACACCGGAGGCGAGGATCTGGGCGCGACGCGCGTCCTGCCCGACACCCTCGAAGGAGCCCTCCTTGAGCAGGTACATGCCCTTCTTGATGCCCTCGGCGTCGACGTTCTCCGGCTCGACGGGCTGCACCAGCGGCTCGTTGTAGACGGTCAGGTAGTAGATGACGTCCTTGGGGTCATCGCCATACATACTCTCCAGACCATCCTGGACGATGTGGGCGATCTCGTAGGCGTAGGCCGGGTCGTAGGCCTTCACCGCGGTGTTCGTGGCGGCCAGCAACTGGCTGTGGCCGTCCATGTGTTGGGTGCCCTCACCGGTCAGCGTGGTGCGACCTGCGGTGGCGCCGAGCATGAATCCGCGTCCCAACTGGTCCGCGGCGGCCCAGATCGAGTCGCCCGTGCGCTGGAAGCCGAACATCGAGTAGAAGATGTAGATCGGCACCATCGCCACGCCGTGCGTCGAGTAGGCCGTCGAGGCGGCCGTGAAGGCCGCAACCGAACCGGCCTCGTTGATGCCCGTGTGCAGGATCTGACCGTTCTTGGCCTCGCGGTAGCTGAGCATCAGCTCGTGGTCCACCGGCGTGTAGTTCTGCCCGTGCGGGTTGTAGATCTTGATCGTCGGGAAGAACGAGTCCATGCCGAAGGTGCGGGCCTCGTCGGGGATGATCGGGACGACGCGCGGCGCGAACTCCTTGTCGCGCATCATGTCCTTCAGCAACCGCACGAAGGCCATGGTGGTGGCGATCTGCTGGTTGCCCGACCCCTTCTTCACACCGGCGTAGGCCTTGTCGTCGGGCAGCTTGAGGGCCTGGGAGACCTTCTTGCGGCGCTCCGGGACGAAGCCACCCAGCTCGCGGCGACGCTCCATCAGGTACTGGATGCGCTCGTCGTCGGCGCCGGGGTTGATGTACGGCGGACGGTAGGGATCGGCCTCGAGCTGCGCATCGGTGACCGGCATCTGCAGGCGGTCGCGGAAGCCCTTGAGGTCGTCCAGCGCCAGCTTCTTCATCTGGTGCGTGGCATTGCGGCCAGCGAAGTGCGTGCCCAGGAAGTAGCCCTTGATGGTGTGGGCCAGGATCACCGTCGGCGCCCCGTTGAACTCGGAGGCGGACTTGTAGGCCGCGTAGACCTTCTGGTAGTCGTGGCCGCCGCGCTTGAGGTTCCAGATCTGGTCGTCTGACCAGTCCTTGACCATGTCGGCGGTGCGCGGGTCACGGTTGAAGAAGTGCTCGCGGACGTATGCGCCGTCGTTGGCCTTGAAGGTCTGGTAGTCACCGTCGGTGACGGTGTTCATCAGGTTGACCAGGGCACCGTCGGTGTCCTGTGCCAGCAGCTGGTCCCACTCGCGACCCCAGACAACCTTGATCACATTCCAGCCGGCGCCGCGGAAGAAGGCCTCCAGCTCCTGCATGATCTTGCCGTTGCCACGCACGGGGCCGTCGAGGCGCTGCAGATTGCAGTTGACGACGAAGGTCAGGTTGTCGAGGCCTTCGTTGGCGGCCAGCTGCAGCAGGCCGCGCGACTCCGGCTCGTCCATCTCGCCGTCACCGAGGAAGGCCCAGACGCGCTGCTCGGCGGTGTCCTTGAGGCCACGGTTGTGCAGGTAGCGGTTGAACTGCGCCTGGTAGATCGCATTCATCGGGCCGATGCCCATGCTCACGGTCGGGAACTGCCAGAAGTCCTGCAGCTGGCGCGGGTGCGGGTAGCTCGGCAGGGCGCGGATCTTGCCGTCGACGATGTGGCTCTTCTCCTGGCGGAAGCCGTCCAGGTCGTTCTCGTCGAGGCGACCCTCGAGGAAGGCGCGCGCGTACATGCCGGGGCTGGCATGGCCCTGGAAGAAGACCTGGTCGCCACCACCGGGGTGGTCCTGGCCGCGCCAGAAGTGATTCAGGCCGACCTCGTAGAGGGTCGCGGCCGAGGCATAGGAGGCGATGTGGCCACCGACGCCCACACCGGGACGCTGCGCACGGTGCACCATGATCGCGGCATTCCAGCGCAGCAGGCGGCGGTAGCCGCGCTCCAGGGCCTCGTCACCGGGGTAGGCGGGCTCGGAGGACGCCGGGATAGTGTTCACGAAGTCCGTGCTGGTGAGACTGGGGACGCCGATCTGGCGCTCGCGGGCACGCTCCAGCAGCTTCAGCATCACGTACCGGGCCCGGTTGCGGCCCTCGGCGTCGATGATGCCGTCGAGCGACTCGAGCCACTCCGAGGTCTCCTCCGGATCGGTGTCGGGGAGGTTGGTGGGCAGGCCGTTGATGATCGGTCCGGGTTCCTCGCGTGGGATCACGCTGCGTCCTTTCTCGTGGCTGATCGCCGCGAACCCACCGAAGGCGGGCGCGCAGGCACCATCATTCACTGTCCGGGTGCGGTGCGCCAGCGCTGGAGACACACCGGTGCCCCTCCGCTCCCGTGCGTGCTCCGGCCAACCTACACGCCGCCACCGACAGCAACCGGGCGAGCGGGGTCGGCGATCCACTCCGACCACGAACCGGGGTAGATCGCCAGGCCCTCGATTCCCGCCGACTCGGCGGCCAGCAGGGCCTGGGATGCGGTGAGCCCGGAGCCACAGCTGAAGGCGTCCCCGGCCGCGATACCCGCCAGGTGGACGCGCAGGTCGGCGGCGGGCAGGAAGCGTCCGTCCGCCTGCTGCAGGGTGCTGGCGGGCAGGTTGCTGGCACCGGGGATGTGCCCAGCAATGGGGTCCACCGGTTCGGTCTCGCCGCGGAAACGCTCGGCAGCGCGGACGTCGACCAACTGGTGACCGGCGGCCAGGAAGCCCGGGACCTCGTCCACTGTGATTGCAGCCAACTGGCCCGGCTGCGGCACGAAAGATCCCGTGCCGTCGGCGGGCTCATCAGCGGACACCGCTCCCCCGGCGGCCTGCCAGGCTGCGAAGCCACCGTCGAGCACGCGGATGTTGAGCTGACCTGCGTCGCGCAGCAGCCAGCGGAACCACGCGGCCGCCAACGAGGTGCCCTGGTCGTACACGACCACACAGGAGTCGTCGTTGATGCCCAGACGGCCGACGGCACCCGCCAGCCGCTCGGCGCTGGGGCGGGGATGGCGACCGCGGGCACTCGTCCCGCGCCGGATCCCGTCACCGCGCGCCGGCTCGGCAAGTTCCTCGTCCACGTCGACGAAGCGCGCACCCGGGATGTGTCCGGCCTCGTAGGCGGCGCGACCACGCCCGTGCTGGCCCAGCCAGAAGCGCGCGTCCACCAACACCAGCTGCGCGCCACCCTCGAGCGCACCGAGCAGTTCGCTGGCGCTGATCAGCGGGTTGAGGCCGTCGGACGCGTTCACTGGGTCTCCTCGAAGGGAAGCTGCGGCTCGTGCAGGGCCATGCCGACGCTGGCCTTGGTCAGGCGCTGGCGGTGGTGCTTGCGGCACAACACCTCGTACTTCACCACGTCGGCGGGGGCATCGGGAGAGGTGTCGCCGACGACCACCTGCGATCCCTCGGTGACCATCACGCCGTTGACGGTGCGGGCATTGTGCGTGGCGCGCTTTCCGCACCAGCACAGGGGTTGCACCTGCAGGGTCTCCACCCGGTCGGCGAGTTCCACCAGGCGCTTGGAGGCGGGGAACATCTCGGTACGGAAGTCAGCCATGATCCCGAAGCAGAAGACGTCCAGCTCCAGTTCGTCGACGACCCGGGCGAGCTGGTCGACCTGGACGGCCGGATAGAACTGCGTCTCGTCGCAGATCAGGTAGTCAAGCTGCACGCCGGAGGTGAGCATGCCGACGACGTTCTCCCAGAAGTCGAAGTCGTCGTCCACCTCTGTCGCGGTGCGAGACAGCCCGATCCGGCTGGTGATCCGGGCCTGGCCGGCGCGGTCGAAGCGGGAGTAGAGGTGGCCGCGGCGATCGTGGGCGCTCTGCGTATGGTCCATCTGCAGCGCGAGCGTCGACTTGCCGCAATCCATCGGTCCGGTGAAGAAGACCAGTTCGGGCATCAGGGGGCTCCAGCATCGACGAGCAGGGGGACGGCCATCTCGGCCTCGGTCAAGGATCCGTGCTGGCCCACCAGCGTGAGCTCGCGCGGCAATGCCCTGGTCATCACGGCCCAGTCGGTGCGCATCGCCACCAGCACGTCCCCGAAGCGGTCTGCAACACGCTCGTCCAGGGGCCCGAACCAGCCAGCGTCCACCGCTTCCTCCCGGCTGACCACCCAGGCGCGCTCCCCCAGCCGGGAGCGCCAACGGCGGGCGACCTGGTCGGCACTGCTGGTGTACAGCTGTCGCAGGCGTCCCTCGCCAGCGAACAGGTCGACGCCGTTCAACAGGCCGGGCTCGTCCTCGACCATGATCATCCGGTCCTGGGCAATGTCGACCATGCCGTGGTCACCGGTGACCAGCAGCACGACGTCGTCGTCCAGCTCTTCACGCAGCAGCTTGGTGAACAGGTCGACGCGGCGCAGCACCTCCAGCCAGCGATCGGAGCCGACGCCCTTGCCATGGCCGGCGTGGTCCAGGGCGCGCTCGTAGACGTAGACCAGGCTTCGCTCGCCGCGGCGCGAGGCGCGGACGGTCTCCATGATGCGCAGCGCCAGGTCCGACTCGTCGAGCATGGCGACGAAGTCGGGACCGCGCAGGGCGGCCCGGGTCAGGCCGCTGGCCTCGAAGCGGGCGGGGGCGACCGAGGTCACCGCGACACCGGCGGCAGCGGCCTGCTCGAAGACGGTCTCGACGGGCTGGAAGCCAGCCACGTCCTCGGGGCCGCCCTCCCACGTCAACGCATTCATCACGCCCCCGGACTCTGGTGAGCGGAAGGCATAGCCGGCCACGCCGTGGCGTCCGGGAGCACAGCCGGTCCCCAGGCAGGTCAGTGAGGTGGCGGTGGTGGAGGGAACACCTGCGGTGAGCCGTTGGGCAGTTCCGAACAGCTCAGACAGGTGGTCCACATCGCCCAGATGGCGCGCCAGCAACTGATGACCGAGCCCGTCGACGAGCAGCACGACATAGCGACGTGCGGACGGCAGGTCGACCGCCGGCCAGGTGTGGCCGGGGACGCCAAGGTGCGCGGCCACCGAGCCGAGCAGGTCGGCCAGGGTGTCGCGGCCGTAGCGGGGCAGGACCCAGTCGGTCATCGGCGGCCGGGCACCTGCTGCAGTGCGGCGGCGAAGGTGACCAGCTTGGCCACATTGTCGGCGCCGTCGGCGGCCGGGCTCATCCGAATGGTGATGTCGTCGCCCACCAGCGAGCCGGTGTAGCCGTGGTCAGCCTCACAGGTCGGGTCGGCGCAGACGGCGGGCTCGAGGTCGATGCGGCGCATCGTCCCCCACCCCATCGTCAGCCAGGTCTCGACGACCTGCGAGCCGTCGCCATAGCGCTCCGGGGAAGCGACGACGCGCGACAGCGCCACAGAGTTGATGGCCTGCAGGGGGATCGCCTCGCAGGAGGTGACGGCCTGGCCACTGGTGGGGCGGCCCGCCGCGTCGGTCTCGGGACCCTCGTCGGTGTGCACGACCAGCAACCGGGTGGCGGTGAGCACCAGCACGCTGAGGTGGCGCAGGATCGCCTCATTGGCGAAGTTCGCCTCGTGGTGCACCAGGTGCCCGACGACGTCCTCGTCGCCCAGCCCCAGCGCCACGGAGTCGGCGACGAACTCGGGAAAGTATCCGCAGGCGTCGATGTCGCGGCGCAGGTCCGCTGGCAGTCGGTCAGGAATCACCCGGACATCCTCTCACCCCTGCCCGCACCGCTCGACAGGCTCGGGGATCGTTTGGGTCGACTCGGGGATCGTTTGGGTCGGCTCGGGGATCGTTTGGGTCGACTCGGGGATCGCGAAGAGTGGTCGTGGTGTCACGGCCTGCCGATATCGTCTGACGCATGTCGACCAGACCCTTCATCGGAGCCCGCGCAGAAGATGGTGTGCGCAAGGTCATCAACGGCCGGCTCCGGAAATCGGGATGGGTCGAGTCCGTCATCCCCTACACCGGCTACGGCACCACCGACCACGTCCGGGTACTGGCGCGCGTGGTACTGCGTCCCGCCGCGGCGACGACCCCCTTTGGCTCGGCCGCCGAGGAGTTCTTGTCGCAGCGTGGCTGGCGCAACTTCTTCACCGCTCCCGCCCAGCGCGCGCAGGTCACGGTCACGGTGGGCGGGAGTTCAGTCCAGGTCCGCACCGACCGCGGCGGCTATGTCGACGTCCGTCTGCAGAACCACGACCTGGAGGCCGGCTGGGGCGAGGCGACGATCACCGTCGGCGAGGAGTCGGTGAGCGCAGCGGTGCAGGTGGTCGACGAGTCGGTCGACTTCGGCATCGTCAGCGACATCGACGACACCATCCTCACCACCTTCCTGCCCCGACTCTTCCTCGCTGCCTGGAACACCTTCGTGGTCACCGAGGAGGGCCGGCGCGCCGTCCCCGGGATGGCCGAGCTCTACCGCCGCATGCTGGACGAAAACCCTGGCTCGCCGATCATCTATGTCTCGACCGGGGCGTGGAACACCCATCCCTTCCTGACCCGCTTCATGGCGCGCAATGGCTACCCGGCCGGTCCGCTGCTGCTCACCGACTGGGGCCCCACGAACACTGGCTGGTTCCGCTCCGGGCCCGAACACAAGCGCCGCGCGCTGCGAGAACTGGCGCGCGACCTGCCCCACGTCCGCTGGCTGCTGGTCGGTGACGACGGGCAGCACGATCCCTCGCTCTATCGGGAGTTCGCCGAGCTGCAGCCCGACAAGGTGCGAGCGATCGCGATCCGCCAGTTGACGATGGCCGAGCAGGTGTTGGCCCACGGCACCGCCACGGTCCTCGAGGACGACGACGACCTGGCGTGGCACCCCGACCTGGCGCCCGAGGTTCGCGGGAAGGACGGCGACGAGCTGGCCGGACCGCTGGAAGCGCTCCTCGAAGAGCTCTGACCCGGCGAGGCACGCTCCCTCCGGCGCGCCGGGGATGCCCCATCGTCCTGCGTCGGCGAGAATGTGGGGTCGCCTGAGACGCGAGGGCGACAGAAGGAGCACGCACGCGCATGGCACGGCAGAGCAGGGACCTCCCGGGGGACGCCACCGAGGACGAGTTCACCGAACGCATCACCGACGTCGACGTGACCTCGGAGATGGAGACGAGCTTCCTCGAGTACGCCTACTCGGTCATCTACTCCCGAGCGCTGCCCGACGCCCGCGACGGCCTCAAGCCGGTCCAGCGCCGCATCCTGTACTCGATGGACGACATGGGCATTCGCCCGGATCGTTCGCACGTGAAGTCTGCCCGTGTGGTCGGCGAGGTGATGGGCAAGCTGCACCCCCACGGCGACACCGCCATCTACGACGCGCTGGTGCGTACCGCCCAGCCCTGGTCGATGCGGCTCCCGCTGATCGACGGCCACGGCAACTTCGGATCGCTGGACGCCGGCCCGGCCGCCATGCGTTACACCGAGTGCCGGATGGCCCCCGCCGCGCTGGCGATGACCCAGGGCCTCGACCAGGACACGGTCGACTTCCGCGCCAACTACGACGGCAAGGAGACCGAACCCTCGGTACTGCCGGCCGCCTTCCCCAACCTGCTGGTCAATGGGGCCACCGGCATCGCCGTGGGCATGGCCACCAACATCCCCCCGCACAACCTGGGAGAGGTCGTCCAGGCCCTCAGGCACCTGATCAAGCATCCGGACGCCGACCTCGAGACCCTGATGCGCTTCATCCCGGGCCCCGACCTGCCCACCGGCGGCAAGATCATCGGTCTGGACGGCATCGCGGACGCCTATGCCACCGGCCGCGGTACCTTCAAGATCCGGGCCACCGCGCGCATCGAGCAGGTCTCCCCGCGCCGCAAGGGGATCGTCGTCTCCGAGCTGCCGTACATGATCGGCCCGGAGAAGATCATCGACCAGATCTCCACCCTGGCGCGCAACAAGAAGATCACCGGCATCGCCGACATCAAGGACCTCTCCGACATCAACCACCACACCCGGTTGGTGATCGAGGTCAAGAACGGGATCAACCCCGAGGCGATCCTGCAGCAGCTGTACAAGCAGACCAAGCTCGAGGACTCCTTCGGCATCAATGCGGTCGCGCTGGTCGACGGTCAGCCGCGCACCATGCCGCTGAAGGAGATGCTCGAGGTCTACCTGGCGCACAAGTTCGAGGTCACCACCCGACGGACGCGTTTCCTGCTGGGCAAGGCCTCCGATCGACTGCACATCCTCGAGGGCCGCCTGATCGCCATCCTCGACATCGACGACGTGATCGCCATCATCCGCGGCTCCGACGACGCCGCGCAGGCGCGCGCGAAGCTGATTGAGGTCTTCGAGCTGTCCGAGACCCAGGCCAACGACATCCTCGAGATCCCGCTGCGCCGGTTGACCAAGTTCAGCCAGCTCGAGCTGGAGACCGAACGCGACGAGAAGCTGGCCGAGATCGCGCGGCTGAACGAGATCCTCGAGAACCGCGACGTGCTCGACAAGCTCGTCTCCGACGAGCTCTCCGAAGCGGTGAAGAACTTCGGGACGCCGCGCCGAACCGTGCTGCTGGCCAGCTCCGGTGAGGTGACGTCGGCGTCGACGACCCCGCTCGAGGTGCCGGACGTGCCGTGCTGGGTGATGATGAGTTCGACCGGGCTGATGGCGCGGATGGACACTCCCGACCCGATCGCCCTGGGCGGTCCGCGGGCCAGCCACGACGTCGTCACCGCACTCGTCCGCTGCACGACGCATGCCGAACTCGGCGTCATCACCAACACCGGACGCCTGATCAAGGCCCGCGCGATGGAACTTCCGACGGTCGCCGTGACCGCCAACTCCCCGAACCTGCGCGGCGGGTCCCGGGCAACCGAGCTCTACGCCTTCGAGAAGGGTGAGCGCCCGATCGGTCTGACCTCCTTGGATCCGCAGGGCCTTGGCCTGGCCGTGGGCACGCGCCGAGGCGTCGTGAAGCGCGTCAACCCCGAGGTGCTCAACAAGGAGTCGTGGGAGGTCATCCGCCTTGACGAGGGCGACGAGCTGGTCGGCGCGGTGGAATTGCGGCGCGACGACGTCGAGCTGGTCTTCGTCACCTCCGACGCGCAGCTGCTGCACTTCCCAGCGAGGCTGGTGCGTTCCCAGGGCCGCAATGGTGGCGGCATGGCGGGCGTGAAGGTTGCCAACGGCCAGCACGCCCTGTGGTTCGGCGCCACCCCGGAGGAGGCCGTCGTCGTGACGGTGTCCGGCACCTCGTCCGAGCCAGCGTCCGCACAGAACGGCATGGTGAAGGTGACGCCCCTGTCGGAGTACCCGGCCAAGGGACGCGCCACCGGCGGGATGCGCTGCCACCGCTTCCTCAAGGGCGAGGACGTGCTGCTGCACGCCTTCGTGGGTCCGGCGCCCGTCGTGGCCGCCGCTGCCTCCGGCTCCGCGGTGGATCTGCCGCCGGCCACCGGACGTCGTGACGGGTCTGGCACTCCCCTGTCCCAGCCGCTGGCCGGGATCGCCTCACGTGACCTGGGCTGGGCGCACCAGCTGGACGACGCACTGCCCTCGGAAGCCGATGACGCACCCACGGCACCTGAGCCCCACCTCGCCGGGAAAGACGACTCCGAAGATGCCCCTGACACGCTGATCTGAGCAGGCGTGTGGCCGTCCGCGGACCCCACCCTCGAAGCCCCGCGGACGGCGATATGTTGACCTCATGGGTGAATTCGAAGATCTTCTGAAGGCCAACGACGTCTACGCAGAGAGCTTCTCAGACGGCGGCTTCGACGGCATCGCCAGGGCGGGCGTGCTCGTGATCACGTGCATGGACTCCCGCATCGAGCCGCTCGCCATGCTCGGCTTGAAGCTGGGCGACGCGAAGATCCTGCGCAGCCCCGGCGGGCGCGTGACCCCCGACGTGCTGACCGGTTGCATCCTCGGCTCACACCTGCTCAATGTCGACCGGATCATGGTGGTCCAGCACAGCCGCTGCGCGATGGCCTCGGGCACCGACGCCGAAGTGGCCGACAAGATCATCGAGTTCTCCTCGATGGATCTGCGCGGAATGACCTTCGGCGCGAACCCCGACCAGGACCGCACCCTCGACTTCGACGTCCGCCTGCTGCGCTCGCACCCGGCGATCAAGCCCCGCACCAAGATCGGTGGCTTCCTCTACGACGTCGACTCCGGGAAGATCTCCCAGGTCCTCTGACCCCCGTTCACGCTCCCCGAGCCTGTCAAGGGGTCACAGCGGCATGTGCTCCAGTCGCGCCAGGAGTGCCTGGCCGACTGGCCACATGCCCAGCCGGGACGCCGAGTTGAGATGCCCGTGCGCTCCGACAACCTCGATCGGGGCACCCCAGGCCGCGGCAATCCGACGTGCTGCCGGCTCGGTGTCGTAGGGGTCATCGGTGCTTGCGACCACCAGCGCGGGAACACCGATCGGGCGTGCGTCCAGCACAAAGGTCGGCGCCTCATCGCGCGGGAAGCTCTCCGCGTCAGGGTCGGGCGGGGCGACCAACAGCAGCCGGACATTGGACGGCTGTCGGGTCCGCGCCCACTCCGCGGCCGCCCAGGTACCGAGGCTGTGCGCGACGATCGTGCAGAGCTTCGCGGCACCCACAGCGTCGTCCAGGCTGGTCAGGTAGTCGTCCAGGTCGGGGTGTTCCCAGGATTCGATCTGCACCCGCACGGCCTGGTTGCCCCACGCGCGTTCCCAGTGGGTCTGCCAGTGTTCGGCGCCGGAGCCGTGCCAGCCGGGAGCGATGACATAGCGGTGTTCGAACGAGGTGGGCATGGCCCGCAAGTTACCGGTGGGTCACTCCGGGAATCCGCAGCGGCCAGAATGCGACCAGCCCGAACACCAGGGTCACGACGATTCCCATCAGCCCCCACCGGGCCCCGAAGGCCAGCGTGAACAGGCCCGTGAGCCCCGGCGCGACGAAACTCACCACGCGTCCGACCGTGGTGTAGAGGCCGTAGGTCTCGTTCTCCTCCCCCGCCGGGATGATGCGGGTCAGAAGGGTACGGCTGGCGGACTGGATGGGCCCCACGAGCGAGGCGATCGCCAGCCCGAACACCCAGAAGGTGATGACCTTGTTGACGCCCACGATCCCCAGCCCCAGGACGACGATCACGATCAGGCTGCCCAGGATCACCGGGCGTGGGCCGAAGCGGTCGTCCACCCGTCCGAAGATCCAGGTTCCGATCGCGGCCATGACGTTCGCGGCAAGACCGAAGTAGATGACCTGCTCCTGGCTGAAGCCGTAGGCGGTCGCGGCGATCACGCCGGCGAAGGCGAACACAGCATTGAGCCCGTCGCGGTAGAGCGCCGCGGCACCGAGGAAGTGCAGAAGCGCGCGTTCGTCACGCCACATCCGCACCAGGCGCCGGCCGATGTCGCGGTAGGCCCCGGTGACCGTGAACGGCGCGACGCCCGGACGCGGGGTGTTGTTGGGCCCGAGCACCATCACCGGGAGCGAGAACAGCAGCATGAACACCGCGCACAGCAGCGCGACCGAGCGGGCGTTGATGGCGTCATGGGTGGGCAGTCCCAGCACACCGCCGTCCAGGATGAAACCGAACAGCGCCAGCACCAGGCACAGGGTGCCGCCCAGGTAGCCCAGCGCCCAGGCGGTGCCTGAGATCCGTCCGACATTGGAGGGGGTGGATATGCGGGGGAGCATCCCGTTGTAGAAGACGCCCGCAATGTCCTGCGTGACCGACGCGAAGGCCAGCAGCCCGGCTCCGAGGTAGAGATAGGGATTCTCCGGCTTGACGAAGTAACAGGCGGCCATCGCGGCGATGGTGATCATGGTGGTCACCGAGAGCATCCGTCGGGTGCGCACCACCCGGTCGGCCCAGGCGCCCATCAAGGGGGCCAGCACCGCCAGGCAGATGCCAGCAGCGGCCTGGAACCATGACCAGACGGTCTGGCCGTGCTCGGGGTCGTCGGCGACCGTCGAGGTCACGTAGACGGAGAAGACGAAGCTGATCATCACGGTGTTGAGGGCATTGCCCGCGAAGTCATAGGCACTCCAGGCGACGACGACCTTGCGAGAGGCTCCCTCGCCGGATAGGGCCGGGACGAGCGGCGGCGGCGCCGCGGCCGAATCAACTGTCTGGGTCACGCTGGAAACCTAGTCGATCAGCCGATCGCGAACCCGCTGCCACGACGACATGTTGGGTGCTTAGCTGAAGCCATGACTGAGAACACCAGCGTCAGCGCTACCCGCGATATCCCGGCCTCGGCCGCCGACATCTTCGACCTGCTGAGCAACCCGCAGCGCCACCCGGAGACCGACTCAAGCGGCTCGGTTCGTTCGGCCGACTTCGGGGAGCGCCTCAAGGAGGTCGGGGACAGCTTCCGGATGAACATGGTCAAGGGGGACGGGTCGGAGTACCAGACCCAGAATCGCGTCTTCGCCATCCAGGATGGCCGACTCATCGGCTGGCAGAACGAGAAGAACCTCACGAGCGACGTCGAGGTGGGCGCCAAATGGCTCTACGAGCTGGAGCCCATCGACGCCGACAACACCAAGGTCACGTTGACCTACGACTACGCCGAAATCGAGAACCCGGCGGTCATCAAGCTGGCCAAGGAGACGTTCGCCAAGGAAGACCTGCTGGACAAGTCGCTCGGCACCCTGGCTGACGCGCTGGCCTGAGGCCACGCGAACCGCCCGTGAAGGGTCGCAATGGGTATCGGCCACCGCCGTCGGTACACATTGCGACCCTGGTCGGGTTGAATCTGGGCGACCCTGGTCGGATTGAATCTGGGCGACCCTGGTCGGATTGAATCTGGGCGACCCTGATCGGGCTGAATCTGGGCGACCCTGATCGGGTTGAATCTGAGTTCCAGAACTCACCCCGGCCAGGTCAGGCGTCGATCTGCTCCTGGTCGAGCAGGTAGGCACCCTCGAGGATGAACTCCTTGCGGGGGGCGACATCGTTGCCCATCAGCTTCTCGAAGACTGCCTCGGCGGCCTCGATCTCGTCCACGGTGATCCGGCGCAGGGCACGGTGCCGGGGGTCCATCGTGGTCTCCTTGAGCTGGTCGGCGTCCATCTCGCCGAGGCCCTTGTAGCGCTGGGGCTCCTTGAAGTTGATGCCCTTCTTGGTGAGCTCTGCCGTCTTGCGCCGGTACTCCGCGTCGGAGTAGGTGTAGATGTAGCGCTCCTGACCGCGGCGCGGGTTGGTCAGCTCGAAACGGTGCAGCGGCGGGACGGCCGAATACACCCGGCCGGCCTCCACCATCGGGCGCATGTACTTGAAGAAGAGGGTCGCCAGCAGGGTGCGGATGTGCGCGCCGTCGGAATCGGCGTCGGCCATGAAGATGACCTTTCCATAGCGCGCCTGGTCCAGCTCGAAGGTACGGCCGGAACCGGCGCCGACCACTTGGATGATCGCGGCGCACTCGACGTTCTTGAGCATGTCGCCGACCGAGGCCTTCTGGACGTTGAGGATCTTGCCCCGGATCGGGAGCAAGGCCTGGAACTCCGAGTTGCGGGCCCGTCCGGCCGTCCCCAGCGCCGAGTCACCCTCGACGATGAACAGTTCGGTCTTCTCCGAGTCGTTGGAGCGGCAGTCCTTCAACTTGGGCGGCAGCGAACTCGACTCCAGCGCATTCTTGCGGCGCTGGTTCTCCTTGTGGGCGCGGGCGGCGACGCGGGTGCGCGAGGCGCCGATCACCTTCTCCATCAGGTTGCGTGCCTGCGCCTTCTGCGCTGGCTTGGTCGAGGTGAGGAAGTCGCCCAGCTCGCGCTCGACCACGCGCTGGACGATTCGGGTGGCGGGCGGGGTGCCGAGCACCTCCTTCGTCTGACCCTCGAACTGCGGCTCCGCCAGGCGCACCGTGACGACGGCGGTGAGCCCCTCCAGACAGTCGTCCTTGATGATCTCGTCGCCCGCCTTCATGATGCGGGTGCCCTCCATCGCCCTGGTGAACGAGCGGGTCATCGCCCGCTCGAAACCGGTGACATGGGTGCCGCCCTTGGGCGTGGAGATGATGTTGACGAAGCTCTTCACCGTCGTGTCGTAGGTGTTGCTCCAGCGCACGGCGATGTCGACGTCGAGGGTGCGCTGCACGTCTTGAGGGGTCATCGCGCCCGTCTCGGCGTCCAGCATCGGGACGGTCTCGACGAACTGGTCGCTGCCCTGCAACCGCAACACGTCGGTGACCGGGTCACCCTGGCTGAGGAAGTCGCAGAACTCGCTGATGCCGCCCTCGTGGTGGAAGACCTCCACGTCGTCCGCGCCGTTGCGCCGGTCGGTGACGGTGAACTTCAGCCCCGGCACCAGGAAGGACGACTGGCGCGCGCGGGCCAGCAGCGAGTCGACGTTGAGCTGGGCGTCCTTGAGGAAGATCTGGCGGTCGGGCCAGTAACGCACCCGCGAACCGGTGACGCCGCGCTTTGCCTTGCCCACCTCGCGCAGCCCTGAGGTGGGCGTGAACGGCGCGTCGGGGCCCGGACCGTCGAAGACGCCGGGGGTACCGCGCCGGAAGCTCATCTCGTAGGTCTTGGAGTTGCGGTCGACCTGCACGTCGAGCCGGGAGCTCAGCGCGTTGACGACCGAGGCGCCGACGCCGTGCAGTCCACCGGTCGCGTTGTAGGCCCCGCCGCCGAACTTTCCGCCGGCGTGCAGCTTGGTGAAGATGACCTCGACTCCGCTCAGCCCGGTGCGGGGTTCGGTGTCGACGGGCATGCCGCGGGCGTGGTCGTCCACCTGCACCGAACCGTCGGCGTTGAGGAAGATCTCGATCGAGTCGCCGGCACCGCCGAGTGCTTCGTCGATCGCGTTGTCGATGAT
Organism: Luteococcus sanguinis; assembly: GCF_039527675.1. Classification (NCBI taxonomy): domain Bacteria; kingdom Bacillati; phylum Actinomycetota; class Actinomycetes; order Propionibacteriales; family Propionibacteriaceae; genus Luteococcus; species Luteococcus sanguinis. The sequence continues at coordinate 81,179 of NZ_BAAAKI010000012.1, read as the reverse complement.
CTCCCACAGGCAGTGCATCAGGCCCTTGGTGTCAGTGGACCCGATGTACATGGCCGGGCGCTTGCGCACCGCTTCCAGTCCTTCAAGGACGAGCAGGTGCTTGGCCTCGTACTCGCGGCCCCCCTGGGCGGGGACATTCTTCTCGTTCGGCACCCATGAAGGTTAGTGGGCGCCACGACCAATTCCCCGCCTCCACGCCGTGGCACCACGCGCTGGGTACTGTGGGTGGCAGGGGGCCGGGCACCGGGAACAAAGCACCAGTTGGACGCGTTGACCCCTACGAGCGCGAGTGCAGCACTCGCACCGAGTGAATGGAGGCACTGTGAGCACCACAGTCATGGAGGACCGCACGCTGGACGCGTCGGACCGTTGCGACCGTTGCGGAGCCCAGGCCTACCTGCGCGTCGTCATGAGCTCCGGCGGCGAACTGCTGTTCTGCGCGCACCACGCCCGCGCCCACAGCGACAAGCTGAAGCAGGTCGCCCTCAAGATCCAGGACGAGACCGGGAAGGTCAGCTGACAGCCAGCTGAACGCCGAGACGAGCAAGGCCCCCGCCAGATGGCGGGGGCCTTGCTCATTGTCTGGGAATCCGATCCGTCAGCTGGTCTGCAGGCCCATCGCGGCGACGTCCCGAAGCGTGTCGACACGGGTCTGGACGTCAAAGGTGGTGGCCGTCACCATCAGCTCCTGCACTCCGGTGCGCTCGACCAGGGCCTGCAGTTGCGGCTTCACCGTCTCCGGTGTGCCCAGGAACTTGGTCGCGGGCAGCTGCGAGAGCATCGCCTCGTCCAGCGGGCTGAACTCCTGCGCGGCGGCGGTCTCGGGGCTGACGATCGGGCCCAGCTTGTTGGTGCGCAGAGCAAGCGCCATCACCTTGGACGGGCCGGCGAGGTACTGCGCCTGCTCCTCGGTGCCGGCGGTGATCACCGAGGTGCAGACCATGGCGTAGGGCTCGGGCAGGGTCGCCGAGGGCTCGAAACGGGAACGGTAGGCCTCCATCACCTCCACCTCGTCCATCTGGCCGAAGTGGTGGGCGTAGCAGTAGCGCACGCCCAGCATGCCCGCCAGCTGCGCCGAGTAGCCCGAGCTGCCGAGCAACCACACCTCGGGGGTGCCCTCAGCCACCGGTGTGGCGGCCAGGTGGGCCGACTGCGGGTTCTCCAGACGGTTGTCGCCGAGCCAGCTCATCACCTCGAGCACGTGCTGGGGGAAGTCGTGGACGTTGAGCCCATCCGGATCACGGCGCAGCGCGGCCGCCGTCCGCTGGTCGGTGCCGGGAGCGCGGCCGATGCCCAGGTCGACGCGGCCCGGGTACAGCGCCTCGAGGGCGGCGAACTGTTCGGCCACCACGTAGGGAGCGTGGTTGGGCAGCATCACTCCCCCGGACCCGACCCGGATGCGCTGCGTGTGCGCGCCGAGGGCGGCGATGATCACGGGCGGCGAGGTGGACGCGACGGCCGGCATGTTGTGGTGCTCGGCGACCCAGTACCGGCGGTAGTCCAGCTCGTCCGCGGCTTTGGCGAGGGTGATGGCGCGGGCCATGGCCTGCGCGGAGGTGCCGTGTTCGACGACGGGGACGAGATCCAGTACTGACAGCGGGAGGTTGCTCATGGTTGCTCAACCCTGTGGTGGGACGCGTCTATTCCGAGACGCGGGAACCCCGAGTGGCCAGGCCTGCCATCGCGGCGGCAGCCAGCGTGGTCAGCACGCCCAGCAGGAGGCTTCCCGTGACCGGCGCGGAGCCGGTGACGACGTCGATGACGACGGCCATGACCAGCTGGCCGGCCAAGGACAGCAGCGCAGCCACGAGCACACCCAGGCTTCGAACGAGCGCAGCCATGGCTGCCACGTAGCCGACCCCGATCAGCCCCCCGACCAGGGACCACCAGGGCACATGACCGAGCTCGGGCACACCCACCCGACCGGATGCCAGCAGGCCTCCTCCCCACAGGCCCAGGGCCAGCGTGCCCCACGCGAAGTTCACGAAGGTGGTGGCGATCACGTCCTTCGATGCCACGTTCAGCTTGCCGTTGATGGCCTGCTGCACCGCCATCGCGCCACCCGCGAGGATGGTGAGAGCGATGGCCAGCAGCGCAACGCCGTGATCGGCGCCCGAACTGCGGGACATGGAGGCGACGGATACGCCCCCGAGGGTGGCGAGAGCAGCCAGCACCCGCCCAGCGCTCAATGGGGAGATTCCCGCCGGTCCCAGGCCCAGCCGGTCGACCATCAGCGAGCTCGCGGTCTGTCCGCCGACGAGGGCGATGGTGAAAAGGGCTACGCCCGTCTGGGGCACGGCGAAGGACTGGACCGCAATGAAGAAGGCACCGCCCAGACCGCCCAACACCTCCCACCACCGCAGGTGCTGGGCGCGCAATGCGACGCCCACCTGGCGAAGGCCTCCCCGCGATCGCGGCAGCAGCAACAGGCCACAGGTCAGCACCATCAACCCCGAACCGAAGCTCCACAGGGCCGCCCACGGCGCAGATCCCAGATGCGCTGCCAGCGCGCCGTTCGCCCTGGCCTGCACGGCCATGGCGGCACCGGCCACTGCCGCGGCCAGCAGCGGCAGCGGATGCTGGGGGTGACCTTTCCCGGATCTCCCGCGCGCCTGCTCCTTGGTTGACGACGAGGTGGTCATCCTCGCATCACAGGGTGTGCGGTGACTGTTCACCAGCGCGGACCGGGCCGGGGGCAGTGCCGTCACCGAATGGGCGTCCGCCCAGGGCCTCACGTCCGTGCGGCGTCAGCCACCCCGACAGGTCGGGGCCCTTGGGGATGATCGACAGCGGGTTCAGGTCGGTGTGGACGACGTAGTAGTGCGCCTTGATCTGCTCGAAGTCGATGGTGTCGCCGAAGCCGGGGGTCTGGTAGAGGTCGCGGGCGTAGGCCCATAGCACGGGCATCTCGGTGAGCTTGTTCCGGTTGCACTTGAAGTGGCCGTGGTAGACGGCGTCGAAGCGCACCAGCGTGGTGAACAGCCGGACGTCAGCCTCGGTGATCGACTCCCCCATCAGGTAGCGCTGGCTGGCCAGCCGCTCCTCCAACCAGTCGAGCGCGGTCCACAGCCGGTCGTAGGCGGCGTCGTAGGCCTCCTGCGTTCCGGCGAAACCACACCGGTAGACGCCATTGTTGACCTCGGTGTAGATGCGCTGCATCACCTCGTCCATCTCGGCGCGCAGCGCCTCGGGGTAGAGGTCTGGGGCTCCCTCGCGGTGGTACCGCTTCCACTCACTCGACAAGTCGAGCGTGATCTGGGCGAAGTCATTGGTGACCACGGCGCCGGTGGTGGTGTCGACGATCGCGGGGACGGTGACGCCGCGGCTGTAGTGCGGGTCGCGGGCCAGGAAGGCGTCCTTGAGCTTGTGGATGCCCAGTACGGGGTCAACGCCGCCGGGGTCGAGGTCGAAGGTCCAGGAGTCTGCGTCGTGGGTCGGCCCGGGCGTGCCGAGGCTGATCGCGTCCTCCAGCCCCAGCAACCGACGGACGATGATCGCCCGGTTCGCCCATGGGCAGGCGCGGGCTGCGACCAACCGGAAGCGTCCGGGCTCGACCATGACAGCGTCTTCACCGGCAGCCACCTCGGCCGTGATCCGGGTGGTGATGTAGCGGCTGTCGCGCTGGTACTCCTTGCCCTTGCTGGAGTAGACGCCGCCCGTAGCCTGCTCGGTGCCCATGTCCGTCCCATTCATGTCGTTGCTCATTCAATGAGACTAGCTCGGCGCACCGGACCTGCCTTGGTGGTCCACAGGCCCCACCCAGTTGGGAAACCTAGACTGGGCAGCGTCATGAAGCCGCTGCTTGCACGCCTCCTGGAGGCCGTCTGGCCGGGCCACCCCGACACGATGCGAGGGGTGTGGGCCCGGGCTCTTCCCCTGCTCGGGAACAACTTGCGGATGGCGCTGGTCGCGGTGCTCGCGCACCTGCTGGCCCGCAAACTGCTACCCGGCACCGTCGACCTGACCGCGGCCCTGACGTCGTTGCTGGTGATGCAGGCCAGCGCCACCACCTCGCTGAAGACCGGCCTGCTGCGCGTCGTCGCGGTCGGGACGGGCGTCGGGATGGCCATCGTGGTCTCCCAGCACTTCGGGATGCACTGGTGGAGCCTGGGGCTGGTCATCTTCACCGCACTCGTGGTGGCCAAACTGCTGCGCCTGGGCGACAACGTACTGGAGGTGCCCATCTCGGCGATGCTGATCCTGGGTGCCGTCGGTGCCGACGTCGCCGCGGAGAAGCGTCTGTTCGCCACCTTGATCGGCACCTTCGTCGGCATCGTCTTCCCGCTCGTGGTGCCGCCCGCCATCCCCTACCGGTCGGTCGCTGCCAGCGTCCGGCAGGTGGCGGACAAACAACGCGAACTTCTCTACCGTGCCGCGCACGAACTGAACGAGAGCACTGCGACCCGCCAGATGATCGAGGGCTGGCTGGCGAAGTCGAGCGAGATCAACAAGTCGGTGGACCTGGCGCGGCAGCGCATCTCGTCCCTGTCGGAGGTGCGCCGGTTCAACACGCGCGCCACCGGCACCGCGGATGTCTCACCCATCCTCAGCTCGGGTCTGGACTCACTGGAGCACTGCCTGATCTCGTTGCGCGGCGTGCTGCTGACGCTGTTGCGGCAGGCGCCGGACGAGGACGATGCGGATGGCCACGACTGGTTCAACTCGCAGGTTCAGCACTCGTTGGCCCAGGTGATGCGCGACCTGGGCAGTTGTCTGGCCGCCTTCGGCCAGATGGTGGAGGCCGAGGCAATCGGCAACGAGACCGACGCCCAGGCCGTCTTCTCCCGCAACTATCGCGCCGTCCGTGACGCGCGCGCCGACCTGCGCCACCTGATGGAGAGCGACGACACCTTCCGCGACCAGTGGATGATCCGGGGTTCGCTGCTGGCGGCGGTGGACCAGATGCTCGCCCAGGTCGACCTGGACGCGCGTCAGCGGGTGCGGCACCGCTGGAAGGTCTCCCAGCTGGGACGCAGCCTGCCCGAGTCACACATCGGCCCGCGCACCACCCAGCTGGACCGCTACCGGTTGCGGCGGATGCGCCGTCGCCAGGCCCTTCGTCCCCAGACGGCCGCGAACCTCGCCCGCACGGCCACCACCGCGGACTTCATGCACGACACCGAGATCACCCAGCCGATCCCGCGGATCAGCGCGCCGGTCGTCGACCCGACCGGCATCGCGCGGTCGTACCCGACGCCCACGCTGCCGGACGACCAGTAGCCGGCCAGCGGGAAGGCCGCCAGGTCGCGTTGGCTACCTGAGCCGGCCCACTGGAACTACTCCGCGGCGCGCACCATGCGCAGTTCGCGGGCGCCCTTCATCGACTCGGGGATGCGGGTGAGCCCATCGAGCTCGAAGCCCTCCTTGGTGTAGAAGGCGATGGCGCGGTCGTTGCCCTCGAGCACCCACAGGTAGGCCGGCGAGTCGCCGATGGCGGTCTTCAGCAGGGCTGAACCGACGCCGGTTCCCTTCGCCTCCTCGAGCAGGTACATGGTGGTCAGCTCGAGCGGCTGGGGCGCGTCGTCGTCGCGCGGCGGCCCGGCGTGGGCGATGCCCAACACGCGGCCGTCGTCCTCGGTGACGATCCAGAAATAGTGGCCCTGTTGCATCAGTTCGGCCCAGTGGGAGGTGTTGTCCACGACGCTGGCATCCAGGTCGTCGAAGATGCTGGGGCCGAGCAGTCCTTGGTAGCTCTCGCGCCAAGCACGCGCCTCCATGTGAGCCATCGCGTCAAGGTGGGCGTAGTTCGCCTGCTTGATCACCAGTGCCATCTGCGTCGTCCTTCCATCGCCCAATCCATTCGGGCCTCGCACAGGATAGGGCCGCCCAGAGCCGCCGCCAAACCCTTTCCCGGACACCGTGGCATGGTTGCTGACCAGCCCGTTGACGCACGAACGGCCGCGCCCCGGGGCCCGGCCGTTCGTCGTTGCTTCCAGCGACTCAGTCCAGGTAGTCGCGCAGCACCTGCGAGCGCGAGGGGTGACGCAGCTTGCTCATCGTCTTGCTCTCGATCTGGCGGATGCGCTCACGGGTGACGCCGTAGACCTTGCCGATCTCGTCCAGCGTCTTGGGCTGGCCGTCGGTCAGGCCGAAGCGCATGCTGACGACGCCGGCCTCACGCTCACTGAGGGTGTCGAGGACGTCGTGCAACTGCTCCTGCAGGAGGGTGAAATTCACCGCGTCTGCCGGGACGATGGCCTCGGAGTCCTCGATCAGGTCGCCGAACTCGGAGTCGCCGTCCTCGCCCAGCGGCGTGTGCAGGGAGATCGGTTCGCGGCCGTACTTCTGCACCTCGACGACCTTCTCGGGCGTCATGTCGAGCTCCTTGGCGAGCTCTTCGGGCGTGGGTTCGCGGCCGAGGTCCTGCAGCATCTGGCGCTGCACTCGGGCGAGCTTGTTGATGACCTCGACCATGTGCACGGGGATGCGGATGGTGCGGGCCTGGTCGGCCATGGCACGGGTGATGGCCTGCTTGATCCACCAGGTGGCGTAGGTCGAGAACTTGTAGCCCTTGGTGTAGTCGAACTTCTCGACCGCACGGATCAAGCCCAGGTTGCCCTCCTGGATCAGGTCGAGGAAGAGCATGCCGCGACCGGTGTACCGCTTGGCCAACGAGACGACCAGTCGCAGGTTGGCCTCCAGCAGGTGGTTCTTCGCGCGGCGGCCATCCTCGGCGATCCACTCGTAGTCACCCAAGTCCTCGTCCGAAACATTGACCGAGGGGTCGTTGAGCTGCTCGTCAGCAAACAGACCGGCCTCGATCCGCTTGGCGAGCTCGACCTCCATCACGGCGTTCAGCAGCGCAACCTTGCCGATCTGCTTCAGGTAGTCCTTGACCGGGTCTGCGGTGGCACCGGCCACCATGACCTGCTGCTCGGGCTCGTCGGTGTCGTCGGCGTCGGAGACGACGAAGCCCTGGGTCTCCTCGACGAGCTCCTTCTCCTCCTTGGCGGTCTCCTCGGGCTTGAACTCGCCCTCGTCCACGTCGTCAAGGGAGCGCTTCTTGCCGCCCACGGTGAGCACGACCTCGTCACCCTCACGCTTGACCTGCACCTCGATCGTCTTGGAGACGACCTCCTCGACAGTGAGCTGCTCGGCCGGGCCGTCAGTGGCAGCCTTCGCCACCGCGGTCTTGGCCGCCGTCGACTTCGAAGCGGCGGTCTTGCTGGCGGCGGTCTTGGTGGTGCGCTTGCGGGGCGCGGCCGCTGCCGCCGTGTTGGGCTCGGCAGCCTTGGCTGCGCTCTTGCGGGGCGCAGCCTTCTTGGTGGCCGTCTTCTTGACCGGCGTCGTGACCTCGTCGGCCTCGGGGGTGGCCTGGTCGATGTTGCGGGACGTCACAAACGATCCTTCCGGAGTCCGCGGGCGGGAAACCCGGGCGCAGGGCGTGCTCAGGTGAGCGAAAGTCAAGGGCTCTTCCGTCGCCATCTTGTCACGCACACTCCCCCAACCCAAACCACGGGCACGGGAGCTGGCCCACACTGACCTAGGCTGGCCCCCATGTCCCCAGAAATGCTCCCCCCGACCGCCGAGAAGCACCCCGTCGTCCGCCAGTTCCACGGGGACGAGTTCGTGGATGACTACGAGTGGCTGCGGGACAAGGATGACCCACGGGTGGTGGCGCACCTGGAGGCCGAGAATGCCTTCACCGAAGATCGCACCGCCCACCTGGAAACCCTGCGCGAAGCCATCTTCGCCGACATCTCCGCTCGCACCCAGCAGACCGACCTGTCCGTGCCTGCGCTCGACGAGCACACCGGCGGCGATCGCTGGTGGTACTACTCACGCACGGTCGAAGGCTCGGACTACCCCATCTTCTGCCGCGTACCCGACGCTGACGGCCGCCGCCCCGACCCCGACTCGGTCGGTGATCGTGAGCAGGTGTTGCTGGACGGGAACGCCGAGGCGGCAGGACACGAGTTCTTCTCCTTGGGCGCTTTGTCGGTCTCCCCCGACGGACGTCTGCTGGCCTGGTCGGTGGACCACGCCGGCGACGAGCGGTTCAGCCTTTTCGTCCGCGACCTCGCCACCGGTGAGGACTTCGGGCCGGTCCAGAGCGGGATCGTCCATGGCGTGACCTGGGGTGGCGACCGGCACCTGTTCTACTCCCGTTGCGACGAGGCCTGGCGCCCGTACCAGGTCTGGCGCCACGAACTGGGAACCGATCCCGAGGCCGACGTCCTGGTCATCACCGAGCCGGACGAGCGCTTCTGGCTCGGCGTCGACGTCTCCCGCGACCGCAGCCAGCTGCTGTTCGTGGCCGGATCGAAACTGACCAGCGAGGTCTGGCTGCTACCGACGAGCGACCCGACCGGCACGCCGCGCAGCGTCGCGGGACGGACCGAGGGCATCGAGTACTCGGTCGAGGTGGCGGGCGAGGAGTTGTTCATCCTGCACGATGCGAATGATCCTGACCACGAGCTCGCGACCGCCCCGCTGGCGTCGACAAGCCGCGAACAGTGGACAACCATCGTCCCCGCTGCCCCGGGTGTGCGCCTCGAGTCGGTCGACGCATATGCCCACCACCTCGTCCTCACCGGCCGCCGGGACGGGCTGGCTGCCGTGGCCGTGCTCGAGCGTGGCGGGGACGGCAGCGTCTCCACGCCCAGATGGACCAGTTTCGACGGGGAGGTGCATGAAGTCGACGCGTGGTCTGAACACCTCTGGGAGGCCAGCACGGTGCGGCTCTCCTACACCTCACTGGTGACCCCGGCCTCGGTGCTTGACCTCGACCTGGCTTCCGGCGGCACCACCGTGGTCAAGCAGACCCCTGTGCTCGACCACCCCACCCATGGCGCCTACCGCCCCGAGGACTACCGCCAGCTGAGGCTGTGGGCGACCGCGGAGGACGGCACCAAGGTTCCGATCTCACTGGTGCACCACAAGGACGTCGCCCCCGACGGCAAGGCGCCGCTGCTGCTGTATGGCTACGGCTCCTACGAGGTCTCCATCCCGCCCGCCTTCGTCATCTCGCGGCTCTCGCTGCTCGACCGGGGCATCGTCTTCGCCATCGCCCATGTCCGCGGCGGTGGGGAACTGGGGCGGGCCTGGTATGACGACGGCAAGCAGTTGGCCAAGCCGAACACCTTCGGTGACTTCGTCGCCTGCGCCCGGCACCTGGTCGACCAGGGCTGGACCTCGCCCGACCGCCTCGCCGCCGAGGGACGCAGCGCCGGTGGCCTGCTGATGGGTGCGATCACCAACCTCGCGCCGGAACTGTTCCGCGCCGTCCACGCCGGGGTTCCGTTCGTCGACGCCCTCAACACGATCCTGAAGCCCGAGCTGCCCTTGACCGTGGGCGAGTGGGAGGAGTGGGGCAACCCGATCGAGGACGAGCAGGTCTACCGCTGCATGAAGTCGTACACGCCGTACGAGAACATCACCTCACGCCCCTACCCCGCGATCCTCGCCACCACCAGCCTCAATGACACCCGGGTCTTCTTCACCGAACCTGCCAAGTGGGTGGCGAAGCTGCGCGAGACCGTCGAGCCCACACCCGGCCGCGAAATCCTGCTGCGCACCGAGATGGTGGCCGGTCACGCCGGGGTTTCCGGACGTTACGACTCGTGGCGCGAAAGGGCCTTCGAGCTGGCGTGGATCATCGACCAGATCGTGCCCGAGGTCGGCTGAGCCCCACCCGAGCAGATGTGGCCCTGCGACCGTGGTCGTGCCCCCGGGTATGACCACGGTCGTGGTTTTCCGCCCACAGCAGATTCCGCCGAGAAAAGTCCCCGGACGTGGATAGATCGGGCGGTCTCGCGCGTTGTGCCGGTGACTGATCGCGAAAGGTGCATCACATGGACAGCAAGACACGCGTTCGCAGCGGTGAGGGCATTGACGGCAAGGACTCCGTCGGGCTCTACCTGGACGCCATCGCCAAGACACCCCTGCTCAATGCCGAGGATGAGGTCGAACTGGCCCGCCGGATCGAGGCGGGCCTCTACGCCCAGGCCGTGCTCGCCGGTGAGGTGACGAGCACCTCGAAGGCCAGCCGTGAGGAGTTCGAGGCGATTCGGGATCAGGGCGAGGCCGCCATGACGCGCTTCACGCAGGCCAACCTGCGCCTGGTGGTGTCGGTGGCCCGCAAGTACGGCCGCGCACAGATGCCCCTGCTCGACCTGGTGCAGGAGGGCAACACGGGGCTGATCCGCGCCGTGGAGAAGTTCGACTACACCAAGGGCTTCAAGTTCTCGACCTATGCGACCTGGTGGGTGCGTCAGGCCATCAGCCGCGGCATCGCGCAGCAGGGACGCATCGTCCGTCTGCCCGTGCACGTGGCCGAGCAGGTGAACCAGATCTCGTCCGCCCGCCGAAACCTCGAGCGCAAGCTGGGCCGCGAGCCCGAACTGGCCGAGATCGCCGAAGAGATGGGGATGGAGCAGGAGAAGGTGGTCGAGCTGATCCGCTTCGGCCGCGAACACGTCTCCCTGGACGCCCCCGTCGAAGAGAACGGCGACACCTCGCTCGGCGACCTGATTGCCCGCGAGACCTCCCCCGGCCCCGACGAGATGGTGCTGGACGCCGAGGAGCGCAAGGTGCTCGACGACCTGCTGGAGAACCTCGACGAGCGCTCCGCAGACGTCGTCCGTCGTCGCTACGGCCTGCTCGACGGACGCCAGGCGAAGCTCGCCGACATCGGCGCCGTCTGGGGGATCACCGCCGAGCGCGTGCGCCAGATCGAACGCAATGCACTGGCCCAGTTGAGGCTGGCGGCCTGACCGCCGTTCCGCCCCACCGTCTTGCCGCCTTACGGTCTTGCCGGCTTGCGGTCATGCCGCCAGGTGATGGTCCAGCGTCACTTGATGACGCGGATCAGGCCCTCCTGCGAGCAGGAAGCGACCAGCCGGCCGTCCTGGAAGAGGCGTCCGGTGGAGAAGCCCAACGCACCAGACGCCGACGGTGAGACCTGGTCGTAGAGCAGCCATTCGTCGGCGCGGGCGTCGCGGTGGAACCACATGGCATGGTCGATGGAGGCCGTCTGCATGCCCGGGGAGAGGAAGACCACCTCGGGGTGCGGCAGGGTGGAAACGGCCAGCAGGGTCAGGTCCGAGATGTAGGCCAGCATGGCGCGGTGGATCACCTGGTCGTGCGGCAGCCTGTCGACCGTGCGGACCCACACGCGCATGTGCGCCTGGTGAGCCCCCGGGGCGATCATCGACGACTGCGCCGAGTCGCCCGCAAAGCGCACGTCCAGCGCGTCCCACTCATGCACCAGCGGTGAGTCCGGCCCCAGCCGGGCGGCGAAGATCTCGGACATCCGGGGGCACTGGTCGGGCCTGGGGACCTTGGGCGGCATCGGGTCAGCGTGGTCCAGGCCATCCTCGTCGATGTGGAAGCTGGCGTTCATCGCGAACCGCGGCACACCGTCTTGGCGGGCCACCGTGTGCCTGCTGGAGAAACCGCGTCCGTCGCGCAGGTTGTCAGCCTGATAGATCAGCGGCTGGTTGAGCACGCCGGGCCGCAGGAAGTAGCCGTGGAGGGAGTGCACCATCCGGTCCGGCTCCACCGTGCGGTGCGCGGCGACCAGCGCCTGCGCCAGCACCTGCCCGCCGAAGGTCTGCTGCAGGGCGGTGGGCAGCTGACTGCCGCGGTAGAGCCCCTCCTCGATCGTCTCGAGGTCGAGCAGGCCCAGCAGTTCGTCAATCGTCTTCGGCACGTCCCCCACCTTTCCACAGCGGCCGTCCTCGCACAGCGGCTGTCCGGCAGGACTCAGCGCCAGCTGGTGGCCCAGACGCCCGCCAGCGAGACGCACGAGACAAGCACCGTCGACGCCAGGCCGAGGACGAAGGGGAGTGGGCCCACCCTGACCAGCGTCCGCATCCGGACACCGAGCCCCAGGGCGAACATCGCGGCCGCCAACAGGGCCGTCTGCACCAGCTTGAGGTCGGCCAGCATCGGCGTGCTCAGCAGGTGCATCGAGGCGACCACCATCATCGCCAGGAAGCCGACGACGAACAGCGGCACGATTGGCGGACGCTTCACCTGGGTGTCGGCCGGCATCCGACGGCGCACCTGCCAGGCCAACACGGCCATCAGGGGTGCCAGCATCAGCACGCGAGCGAGCTTCACGATCACCGCCACCTGCAGGGCGCCGTGGCCGATCGTCCCCGCCGCGGCAACCACCTGGGCGACCTCGTGGATCGACGCGCCGGCCCACAAACCAGCGACGCGCGAGGGCATCCCCAACAGTCCCGCAAGCAGTGGCACGACCGGGATCATCAGGGTCCCGAAGAGCACCACCAGACCGATGGCGGTGGCGGTCTCCTCCTGCTCGGCGTCGATCACCCCGTCCGCAGCCGCGATGGCGGCGGCGCCGCAGATGGAGAAGCCACATGCGACCAGCAGACGGGTGGCGGTGGGGATTCGGAGGGCACGCCCGATCAGGAGCGTCCCGAAGATGCCGATCACGACCACGGCGACCACGACCGCGATCATCCCCCAGCCCAGGGCGAGGATGTCACCGAGGACGAGTTGCAGCCCGAGCAGCACGATTCCGGTGCGCAACACGCGCTTGGCGGCGAAGCCGATCCCCGGCAGGAAGCGCTGCGGCAGTTGGACGAGGTTCGCCACGACGGCACCGAGGATGATCGCGAACAACAGCGCGCTCACCGTGGGCACCAACCGATTGCCGAGTACCGCGAGCACGGCACCGGCCGTGCACAGTGCGAGCCCGGGGGCCACACGCTTGAGCCAGCTCATATGTCGATCTTGTCATTGCCCCTCCCAACTGACCACTGGGTCCGACGACCTCTCTGGGATACACGACGGGGCCCGCCGGGGCGGGGACCTGGTGTCGTGAGTCATTAGGATTGCCTCCATGTCAACGCCCTGGCCCGACCTGGCCACACTGGAGCTGCTGGTGGCCACCGGGCGGACCGGCAGCCTCAGTGCCGCGGCCCGGGAACTGGGGCTGGCGCAGCCGAATGCGTCCCGGTCGATCTCGCGACTCGAGCGCCGCCTGGGGATGCAGTTGGTCACCCGCTCCCGCAATGGGTCCGAGCTGACCACCCCCGGGCGGATGCTGGCCGAGTGGGCCCGCCCGGTGCTGGTGCAGGCCGAGTCGTGGCGCGAGGGGACCAATGCGCTGGACACCGAGGTGCCCCCACAGTTCGAGTTCGCGGCCTCCCTGTCGTGCGCCGAGCAACTGGCACCGCACTGGCTGGCGCGGCTGCGGGAGCAGGTGCCCGAACTCGTGGTGCGGATGCACGTCGTCCACTCCCCCAATGCCCTGGCCATGGTCACGACGCAGGAAGTCGAACTGGCCTTCGTCGAGGTGGACCAGGAGCCGGAGGGCTTCCACTGCACAACGGTCGACGTGGGCCGCCTGGCGCTGGTGGTCTCCCCCGCGCACGAGTGGGCCCAGCGCTCCGATGAACCCGTCACCCTGGCCGAGCTGGCGGGCGCCGAGCTATTGGTGCGTGAGCAGGAGTCGGGCCCTCGCGAGGCGGTGGACACCGCCCTTGGTGGCCTGCAGCGCGTCGGGCACTACCGCGTCCACACGTCCAATTCGTCCCTCGCGGAGGCTGCGCTGAACGGCGAGGGAGCAGCCCTGTTGGCCGAACAGAGCACACTGCCCTATCTGGCCCTCGGGAAACTGGTGCGGGTGCCACTGGCCGACCCCGACCTGTTCACCCGCCGCGTGGTCGCGGTGTGGACCGCGCGCCCATTGGGTGCAGCGGCGCAGGCGCTGCTGGACCTGACGCTGGCTGATCGTCGCCGCCGAGAGGCCTGAACCCGCGGCAGCCGCTGCGAGGGAAGCCTCAGCGGGCCTCGGCCATCGCGCGACGAATCCGCTTCGGGGAGACGGTCACGGCGGTCCGCAACTGTTGCGCGAACAACTGGACGCGCAACTCCTCGATCAGGAAGCCGATCTCCTCGACTGCCGCCGGCAGCGGCCCTGCGGGCTGGGCGTCCACCAACTCGGCGTACTCGGCCTCCAGGTCATCCACCAAGGCCACGCCCTCGCGTTCCCGCGCCGGGTTCGCGGCGGCGGAGGCCAGCCGAGCCGTGGCGGCGCGAAGGTAGCGCGGCAGGTGGGAGAACCAGGGGTCGGGGGTGGCCGAGATGAAGTTGCGGAAGATGAGGTTGTCGGCCTGCGCGGTGACGTCGTCACGGAGCCTTCCCGGCGGGCAGCCGACCAGGGCCAGTCGCAGCTCGGTGTTGGCGCGCAGGGCATCGGCGGCCGTGGCGACGACCGTTCGCATCTGGTCGGCCTGGTCCTGCCGGACCGTCAGGGCGAGCGCTTCGTAGGCCGCCTGGTCGCGCACCTCGTCCAGTTGGGGACGGACCCGGCTGGCGATCGTCTCGACGGTCTTCAGCCGCGCGTCGGTCATCAGCGCGGGCACCGACTCGTACGGCGAGTTGCCCAGCGCGAGCTTGTCCGCATTGGCGAGGTGGGAGACGACCCACTTGGTGGGGTCGGGGTTGGTGAGCACCAGGAGCCGCCGCAATCCGCGGGTGTGTGACTGGGCAGCACGGGCGGGGGTGTCCAGGACGGTGACGCCGACCGTGCGGCCCTCGTCGGCCAGTGCCGGGTAGCCGACGGCCTTCTGCTGGTGCTTCACGACGGTGATCTGGCGTTCGATCGTCCCGAAGGTCCAGCTGGTGGCACCGGTGACCGCTGTCTTGGCGGAGGCCTTGGTCAGGGTTTGGCTGACGCGCCTGGCCAGGTCCTCCCGCAGATCGCCGAAGTCCTTGGAACGGCGCGTCTCGCGTCCGTTCTCCACGATGGAGAAGGCGATCCGCAGGTGGTCTGGCACCTGGTCGGGGTTCCACGCGTCCTCGGGGACGGGGTTGCCGGTCATCGCGTACAGCGCACGTCCGAGCTCGGCCCACATCGGACGAGTGTGGTCTGCGCCGTGCTCGGCCAGCCAGGCCAGCGCAGCGCGGGCATGGTTCGGGGCGGGCACGAAGCGCGTGCGGATCTGCTTCGGCAGGGATCGGATCAGTTCTGTCGCCAGCTCCTCGCGCAGGCCCGGTACCTGCCAGGTGAAGGGCGCTGCATCGACCTGGTTCAACTGCGCCAGCGGGATGGCGATGCTGACGCCGTCCTTGCCGGAGCCCGGGTCGAAGACGTAGTCGACGGGCAGTTCAAGGGCACCGGTGGTCCAGTGGTCGGGGAAGGCGTCGGTGTCGGGGGCATCGGCATCATCGTTGATCAAGTCGTCCGGGTCGAGCTCCAGCAGGCGCTTGTTCGGCTGGGCACGCCACCAGGCGTCGAAGTGGTTGGCGCTGACGACCTCGGCCGGGATCCGTTCGTCGTAGAACTCGTAGAGGGCCTGGTCGTCGACGATGTCGCGTCGACGGGAGCGCTCCTCCAACTCCTCAAGGTCCGCGCGGACCTTCTGGTTGTGGTGGAAGAAGTGGTGGCGGGTCTTCCAGCCGCCCTCGACCAGCGCGGCACGGATGAAGATCTCCCGCGCGACGACCGGGTCGATGCGGGCATAGGACACCGGACGGTCGGCGATGATGGGGACGCCGTAGAGGCTGACCTTCTCGTAGGCCACGACCGACCCCGAATTGGACGACCAGTGGGGCTCGGAGTAGGTGCGCTTGAGCAGGTGCCCGCCCACGGCCTCGACCATCTCGGCCTTGACGCCGGCGACGGTACGGGCCCACAAACGGCTGGTCTCGACGAGCTCCACGGCCATCACCAGCGGGGGCGTGTTCTTCGCCAGCGCGGAACCGGGGTTGATCGCGAACCGGGCGCCACGGGCACCCAAGTACTCCCGTGGGCCGGGTCTGCGGCGCTTCTGCCCCACCCTCTGCGACGGCGCCTGCGTGGACTGCTCGCGCAGGTCGGCCAGGCCGACGTGTCCCAGCAAGCCGGACAGGATGGCCGTCAGGACCGCCTCCTCGCTGGCGGCACGCTGGTTGCGATCGATGCCCAGGTCACGAGTGATGTCCTTGAGCTGGGTGTGCAGGTCCTCCCACTCGCGCACGCGCAGGAAGTTGATGAACTCGTCGCGGCACATCCGACGGAAGGCATTGCCGGACAGGTGCTTGCGCTGGTCATGCAGGTAGTCCCACAGGTTCAGCAGGGCGGTGATGTCACCGCCCTCCCCCACCTCGGGGCGCCCGCTCCTCGACACTGTCGAGGGGTCGAGATGGGTGTTCGTATGGGCGGTGTGCCGCAACGGACGGCCCTGGCCGTCGGTGGCCGGCTCGGCCTGGCTGCGGGCGGGATTGCCGGACCAGAAGCGACGGTGCAGCACGTCGGCGGCCTCGCGCTTGTCCGAGGGACGTTCCCGCACGTCCGGGATCGCCAGGGCGGCGACGATGACCTGCACCTCGCGGACGCAGCCCTGCGCCTCGGATTCGACGATCATCCGGCCCAGCCGGGGATCCAGCGGGATCCGGGCGAGGCGGTGGCCGATGCGGGTGAGGCGCGGTGCGCTGCGGTGGCCCTCCTTGAGCGCGCCAAGTTCATCGAGGAGCCGCAGGCCGTCGGTGATCTGGCTGCGGTCGGGAGCCTCGACGAAGGGGAACTCGGCGATGTCGCCCAGCCCGGCCTGCGCCATCTGCAGGATGACGCTGGCCAGATTGGTGCGCAGGATCTCGGGTTCGGTGAACTCTGGACGGGTGAGGTAGTCGTCCTCGGAGTAGAGCCTGATGCAGATGCCGGGTGCGACACGGCCACACCGGCCGGCGCGCTGGTTCGCCGAGGCCTGGCTGACCGGCTCGATCGGCAGCCGCTGGACCTTGGTGCGGGCTGAGTATCGGCTGATGCGGGCGGTGCCGACGTCGACGACGTAGCGGATGCCCGGGACGGTCAACGAGGTCTCGGCGACATTGGTGGCCAGGACGACGCGGCGGTTCTGGTGCGGCGCGAAGACGCGGTGCTGCTCGGCCGAGGAGAGCCGCGCGAACAGTGGCAGGGTCTCGGCGTTGGGGAGCTTGAGCGCGTCGACGGCCTCGGCGGCGTCGCGAATCTCGCGCTCGCCGGAGAGGAAGATGAGGATGTCGCCGGGGCCCTCCGCGGCCAGTTCCCGGACCGCGCGGGCGATGCCCTCGTTCTGGTCGATGCCGCCATCGGCCTGGGTGGCTGCGCCGTCGGTCTGGGTGGCTGCGCCATCAACGTCCGACAAGGGGCGGTAGCGCATCTCGACGGGATAGGTGCGTCCGGAGACCTCGATGACGGGCGCCGGAGTGCCGTCGGGGGCAGCGAAGTGTTCGGCGAAACGGGCGGTGTCGATGGTGGCGGAGGTGACGATGACCCGCAGCTCGGGACGCCGCGGCAGCAACTGCTTGAGGTAGCCGAGCAGGAAGTCGATGTTGAGACTGCGTTCGTGCGCCTCGTCGATGATGATCGTGTCGTACTTCTTCAGGTCCCGGTCATGGGTGATCTCGGCCAGCAGCACGCCGTCGGTCATCACCTTCACCCTCGTGTCCTTGGACGCCTTGCGGGTGAACCGCACCTGGTAGCCGACCAGGTCACCGATGGAGACCGCCATCTCATCGGCGATGCGTTCGGCCACCGTGCGGGCGGCAATCCGGCGCGGCTGGGTGTGCGCGACGCGCCTGCGGCCGAGCATCATCGCGATCTTGGGCAGCTGGGTGGTCTTGCCAGATCCGGTCTCACCGGCGACAACGACGACCTGGTGGTCGCGGATCAGCTCGGCGATCTCCTGGGCGTGCTCCGCGATCGGGAGCGCCGGGTCGAACTCGATGCGCGGTTCGGCCACTGGGATGGGTTCGACGATCTGGGCGGGATTGGTCATGGCGGTCCAAGGCTACCGGTGGGCCGCAAGGCCTTCGTGGTGTCGGGCCCGCACAGGATCAGCCCAGGCTGGGGTCGAATGCGATCAGCACCTTGCCCTTGGCTCGGTGCGACTCCAGCCGCTCGAAGGCCACCGGGAAGTCGCCCAGTGCATGCCGGGAGTCGACGACGACCTCCAGCTTCCCCTGCTCGACCAGCGAGGACAACTCGGAAAGACCTTCGCCATCGGCGTGCATCAAGAAGGCCTCGTAGCTGGCTCCGGCCTTCTTGGCGAGCGCACGCACCTTGCGGCTGGAGGCCCATTCCACGCCGGCGACCAGCAGCTTCTTCGCCCCCTTCACGTAGGGCTGGAGGGAGCCGGGGCTGAAGGGACCGGACAGGTTGACGACCTTGGCGCCCGGTTCGACCGAGGCGAACAGGTCGGTCAAGGTGTCCCCGCCCACGAGGTCCAGCACCTTGTCGAAGCGTTCCGGCCCCGCCGAGACGGCTCGCTCGTGGTAGTCGATGACCTCGTCAGCACCGAGTCGGGTGACGACCTCGCGGCCGGCGGAGGACGCGGTGGTGGTGACGTGGGCACCGGCCAGTTTGGCCAGCTGGATGGCGAACAGGCCCACTCCCCCGGCGCCGCCGGTGATGAGCAGCCGTTCCCCGGGCTGCAGGTCGAGGTGATCGCCGCCGAGGGCCTGCTGGGCGGTGAGCCCGGCGAGCGGGATGGCCGCCGCATCCACCAGCGGGATCGTCGCGGGCGCCGGAGCCAGCACGGCAGCCGGAACTGCCACCAGCTCGGCAAAGGCGCCGACACCGGGCGTCCGCGCCATCACGCGGTCACCCACGGCGAAGGCGTCCACCCCGGCACCGACCGCGGCGACGACGCCGGAGAGTTCGTTGCCGGCCACCTGCGGGAAGTCGAAGGGCTGGATCAGCTTGAACGCACCCGTGCGCTGGTGCGCGTCCACGGGGTTCAGACCGACGCCTGCCACCCGCACGAGCACCTGCCCGGGGCTGGCAACCGGGTCTGGGACATTGCTGAGGCTGGTGACCTCGGGGCCGCCATGGGAGGCATGGGTGATCGCTCGCACGCGGCGAGTCTAGGCGAGCCCCAAAGCCAGCTGAGGCTGGCTCAGCCCCCCGATGGCCGGATGCGCGGGATGCCAATGAGCGACATCTCGGCTTGGCCGCCCGTGACGGGCGCTGGGCTCCAGGGTCACCACCTTGGAGCTCACATCGCGGTCCTGGGTCGCACCCTGCCGCAGGGCCGCCCCGTCCGGGCCCCAGGTCAATGTCGCTCGCATGGATTCATCAGCACGCGGCACCTGACATGCGCCCGGCGGTCGAAGCTCAACGAACCAGGGCCACCGGACTCTTCGCGTGGGCCAACACGCCCCGGAGCACGCCACTGGCCATCCCCAGGCGCCGGGAGCGCTGGGCACCGAGCACGAAGAGGTCGGTGCGATCGGTCTCGGCGACCATCTCGTCCACGGGGGCGCCGGTCAGCACATCCACCTGGACCTCGAGGAAGGGGTGTTTCGTGCGTAGGGAGGCGAGCAAGCCCTCGACCGCCTGGCCGGCGCGCTGGATGAGCGGGTCGATGCTCTCGGGGTTCACCGCATCCATCGGGGTCGGGGTGAGGACGTGGACCACGCGAACCCCGGTGGGGTGCCCATGATCCGTGCGCCGCTGGGCCTCGGCGAAGGCCCAGTCGAGCGTGACGGACGAGTGATCCTCCGCGTCGATGCCAACCGTCACCAGTGAATGGGCGCCGGTCATCTCGGGGTTCACGGCATTGGAGATCACCACCACCGGGCACTTGGCCCCGAGCGCGACCGACACGGAGGTGGAGCCGACGAACATCCGCTCCAGCCCGGACAGGGATCGACGGCCGACGACCAGGAGCTCCGCCCCCTCGCTGAGTCGCGCCAGGACGGACGAGGGATTGCCGAGCACCACCTCGGTTCGGATCTGGTGATCGCGCAGGCCCATCGCCCGAGCCTCGTCGGATGCGAGCCGGGTGGCCTGCTCCCCTGCCTGCTGCAGCAGGCTCGGGTCGTAGACGACTCCCCACGCGCCAGCCAGCACCGCGTCATCGACGGCATGCACCAGATGCAGTTCACCCTCGAGTGCCGCGACGGCCGTGGCCGCGTAACGGACGGCGCGCAGGCCATCCTCGGAGCCGTCGACACCGACAACGATCCTGGTGGTCATCGTGCTCACCCCTCCCGGTCGGACACGGCCCGACCGGACAAACCGGTCACCTTGATGATCCGCACCTGGTCCCTGGGCCCCGGGGCCCAGGGCATCGGTGCAGACGGACGCTCCTTGGCGTTCTCCGTCACCCGGATCCGCCCACGGGCCATCACCGACCAGCCATTGCGGGTCTCGGGGTCGAACTCGTCCACCTCGAAGGCGACGGGCGTGTCATCGGCCAGCCCACCCAGCGCCGTGCCACCCCCGGTGCTCAACACGAGGCGCGCACCGTCGAAGAGGTAGGCCACCGGGATGATCGTCATCCCCCCGGGGCCATGGAAGGCGACTCGCCCAACCTGGTTCTCCTTCAGCAGGCGTGCGCACTCCTGCTCGTCCAGCGCCGTGAAATAGCCATCCATCAGGCCTTGGCCCCTTCCGTGTCCGCCTCGGCGTTACCGGCACCGTCAACCGACTGCTGGTAGCCGAACTTCCACTGGCTGACCTCCGGCATGTCCTCGAGGTGCTCGACGATGTAGCTCTCGTGGCGCTCCAGCTGAGCCTGGCACCAGGCCTTCAGCTCGCTGGCGCCCGGAGGGGTGATCTTCGCGTTGTTGATCGCGTCCATCACGAGGTGGTAGCGGCTGACCCGGTTGCGGACCACCATGTCGAAGGGCGTGGTGGTGGTGCCCTCCTCGATGAAGCCGCGCACGCGGAAGCGGTCGGCGTCGGGGCGGCCGTGCACCAGCTGGTGGATCGCGCCGGGGTAGCCGTGGAAGGCGAAGACGACGTCCTTGGAGGTGGTGAACAGCTCGCTGAAAAAGGTCTCGTCCATGCCGTGCGGATGGTCCTTCGGGCGGATCAGTGTCATCAGGTCCACCACGTTGACGACCCGCGTCTTGAGGCCGGGCAGCCGCTGCTTCAGGATCTCGGCGGCGGCGACCGTCTCCATGGTGACGACGTCGCCAGCGCAGGCCAGCACGATGTCGGGCTCACCGTGGCCGTCCTCGTTGCCCGCCCAGCCCCAGATGCCCGCACCTGCGGTGCAGTGCTTGATCGCCTCGTCCATGGTCATCCACTGCGGTTGCGGCTGCTTGTCGATGACGATGACATTGAGGTAGTTGCGGCTGCGGAAGGCATGGTCGGCGACGCTGAGCAGCGAGTTCGCGTCCGGCGGCAGGTAGACCCGGGCCACCTCACCGCGTTGTGTGAGGACGTTCTGGATCAGGCCCGGACCCTGGTGGGAGAAGCCGTTGTGGTCATTGCGCCAACAGGTGCTGGTCAGCAGGATGTTGAGGCTGGGGATGTCGGCGCGCCAGTCGAGCCCGTTGGCCTCGTCCAGCCACTTGCCGTGCTGGACGGTCTGCGATGCGCTCACCATGGCGAAGGACTCGTAGGTGGCGAACAGTCCGTGGCGCCCGGTCAGGGTGTAGCCCTCGAGCCAGCCATGGCAGTTGTGCTCGCTGAGCACCTCCATCACCCGTCCGTCGCGGCTGATCTTGCCGTCCTGGGGCTGGTGGGTCTGCTCCATGAAGGCCCGGTCTGTGACGTCGAAGACGGCGCCCAGGCGGTTGGAGTTCGTCTCGTCGGGGCAGAAGAGGCGGAAGTTGTGCGGGTTGCGCTCGTAGATGCCCTTCATGAACTCGCCCAGTTTGCGCGTCGACTCGGAGCGTTCCTGCGCGGGCGACGGGACGTCGACGGCCAGCTCGCGGAAGTCGGGCAGGTCCAGGTCCTGCGTGAGCAGACCACCATTGGCATGGGGGTTCGCGCTGACGCGCAGCTCACCGGAGGGATTGTTGGAGGTGACGATCTCGCTCGGGGCACCATTGGCATCGAAGAGTTCCTCGGGACGGTAGCTCTTCAGCCAGCCCTCGAGGATGGCCAGGTGCTCGGCGTCGTCCTTCACCCCCGCCAACGGCACCTGGTGGGCACGCCAGGTGCCCTCCACCTGCGTGCCGTCGACCTCGTGCGGGCCGGTCCATCCCTTCGGGTGGCGGAAGATGATCATCGGCCACTGCGGACGCACCGCGTCCCAATCGCCACCGCGGGCAGCGGCCTGGATCTCGAGGATCTGGGAGTGCGCGTCCGCGATCGCCGCGGCAAAATCGCGGTGCGCAGCCTGCAGCGTCTCGGGGTCGTCACCGTCCGCCACGCGCACCTCGATCACCCGATAGCCGTGGCCCTCGAAGAGCTTGTGCACCTCCTCGTCCGGTTTGCGACCCAGCACCGTCGGGCCGGCAATCTTGTTCTCGTTCAGGTGCAGGATCGGCAGCACGGCCCCGTCACGGGCGGGGTTGATGAAGCTGATGCCCTTCCAGGAACCCTCCAGCGGACCGGTCTCGGCCTCGCCGTCACCGACCACGCACAGGGCCAGAAGGTCGGGGTTGTCCATCACGGCGCCGAAGGCGTGGATCAGCGCGTAACCGAGCTCGCCGCCCTCGTGGATGGAGCCGGGGGTGGTCACCGACGCGTGCGAGGGGATGCCGCCGGGGGCCGAGAACTGGCGGAAGAGCTTGCGCAGCCCCTCGGCGTCCTGGGTGACCTTGGGGAAGCACTCGGTGTAGCTGCCCTCGAGATAACTGCCGGCGACGATCGCCGGGCCGCCGTGCCCGGGGCCGGTGATGAAGATGGCCTGCTGGCCGGTCAGCCGGACCAGGCGTTGCAGGTGGGCGAACTCGAACGAGAGGCCGGGGCTGGTGCCCCAGTGGCCCAGCAGTCGGGGCTTGATGTGCTCGGCCGCCAAGGGCTCGCGCAGCAGCGCGTTCTCCATCAGGTAGATCTGGCCAACGGTCAGGTAGTTGTTCGCCCGCCACCATGCGTCAACACGGGCGAGTTCGTCGTTGGTGATCTCGGGCAGGTTCGCGACGGATGCCATGTGGCCAACATAACAATGGCCATGGACAAAAGGGAGTCCCTTCAGCAGCAGGCGGACAATCCCACGGTCACATCTCCTTGTCGTCGTAGCTGACCCGCCCGCGAAGCTTGACGGCCAAATCGTCGTCGATGGCGTCGGCGAGCTGCGACATCACCCGAACGCCTTCGTGCAGGTGGGCCGGGACGAAGGGCCGGGCGAACAGGCTGATCGAGACGAACACCCGGTCGCGGTGCAACGAGAAGCGTCCATAGCGGGACTCGACGTTCAGGTCGTTCAGCACCTCAACGGCGCGGCTGCGTCCCTCCACGTCGTGCACCAGGGGGCTGAACACCACCACCTCCCCGCCGTCGGCGCCGGTGCGGACGAACACGACCGACGAGCCGACCCGGATTGCCACGTCACCTTCGGAGTCGCGGATCGGTGGGTGCCCGAACATGGCGGTGAGCTCTGCCTCGACCAACTGGTCGAGGTGCTCGCGATCACGCGGCATGGTCACGGGGCTGGCCACGCCCTCGACCACCGGCGCTGTTTCGGGGGCCTCCGCCACCACGGGCGTGGGATTGAGCACGTCCGCGAGCTGGTCGGGTGCCAGGAAGACCGGATGCACCACACCGAAGACCTCGGTGAGCGTCTGCACTGCCACTTGGGCGATCTGGTCAGACTGCTCCTGCGGCCTCTCGAGCCAGAAGTTCGGGCCAGCATGCTCCCCTTCTCCCGAGGGGGCATTCCAGCCGAGACAACCCATGTCATCCAGTGCCTCGCCGTTCAGCTGCTCGTCCTCGGCGAGGGTGGCATTGCTGGGGGTCTCGGCCAGAACGACGGGTTCATCGGTGCGGCGTGCGCGCGACTGGCAGGTGAAGCGAATCCACGGTGCGTCGTCGAGATCGACCGGGTCGGTGCCGATGGTCAGGGCGGCACCGTCCTCGATCATCGAGACGACATCGGCCAGTCGGCCACGGAAGACTTCCCAGGCCTGCGCAGTGCTCTGGTCGAAATCGAAGTCCGGGTTGGCACCCACTTGCTCGAAGGGGCCGCTCTGCTGCTCGTCCACGCCCAGCAACCTAGCTCAGACGAGGCTCGCCAGGGCTGCCACGGTCACGATCGAGGCGATGGAGGTGATGAAGACCACGTCGCGGGCCAGCGGGATGTCGGTCTGGTAGCGAACGGCGTGGGTGAAGACATTCTGGGCCGTGGGCAGACCCGCGAGGACGACGACCGCGACGGTTGCAGCGTGGTCCAGACCCATCAGACGCGCCAGCGCCAGGGCCAGCAGGGGGTGGAAGCCGACCTTGAGCAGGCTGATGCCGACGAGCTCGCCCGTGCGCCCCGCCTTCCCGGGCAGCGGGCCCAGCCGGAGGGATACGCCGAAGGCGACCAGCATCGTTGGCACCGCAAGGCCGCCCAGCATCGACAGGGGGGTCTTGAGCACGGTCGGGATGGCGAGGTGGGCCAGGTTCAACAGCAGCCCCGTCAGCACAGCGATCGTCATCGGGTTCCGGAAGGGCAACCAGAGGTAACGCCAAAACCCAAGGTCGCGGCCGTCCTGACGAGTCACCTCCGCGTCCAGCATGGCCAGCCCGAGCGGCTGCAGCACGCCCACCTGAACCAGCAACAGGGGTGCGATCCATGTCACGTCGTGCAGCACATAGGCGGCGATCGGCAGGCCCATGTTCCCGGCGTTGACGTAGGCGGCGCAAAAGCATCCGATGACGCGCTGCGAGGGGTCGGGCTTCCAGACGAGCCTGGCCAGCAGCAGATACACCAGGCCGGTGACAATCGTCGCCAGCACGGTGACCAGCAGGTTCCAGGCGAAGAGGCGGCGGATGTCGGCGGTGCTCATCATCACCAGGAGCAGGGCCGGGTTTCCGGCGAAGAACGAGACCCCGGTGAGCACCTGCTGGCTGTCGGCACGCAGCACCCCTGCGTGCGCCAGCAGCCAGCCCACCCCGACGACGATCCAGATGGCCGCGAACCCATTCAGCACCCCGATCACTCCCCCACCCTAGGGGCGCGTCTTGACCGGGACGCTCGTCGCGCCCTCGGCGAACGCGGGGTCTGCCGGCTACCGCGCTCGTGTCCCGCTGACTACGGTGGTGACCATGAAGCTCACCGCAGACCTGGAGAAGAAGTTCAACGACCAGATCACGCTGGAGTTCGAGGCGTCGATCGTGTACCGGCAGCTGGCCATCGAGGTCGACTGTGCCGACCTGCCCGGCATGGCTGCCTGGCTGCGTCACCAGGCGGACGAGGAGATCGTCCACGCCAACAAGTTCATCGACCACGTGGTCGACCGGGAGAACCACCCGAAGATCGGTGCGATCGCCGCACCGGAGCTCAACCCGGACATGACCCCCCTGGAGGTGTTCAGGGCGGCACTCGCGCACGAGCAGAAGGTGTCAGAGTCGATCCGAGATCTGTACCGAGCGGCGGAGGCCGAGGGCGACCTCGACTCCCGTCCCCTGCTGAACTGGTTCCTGGAGGAGCAGATCGAAGAGGAGTCCACGGCCAGCGAGATCATCTCTCGCATCGAGCTCGTCGGCGACGACGGTTCCGGCCTGCTGCGCCTGGATGCAGAACTCGGGGCGCGCCCGACGCAGACCACGGAGAACAACGAGGGCTGACGTCCGGCCCTCCCACAAACGGCCCGGGGCCGGGTGCCATGCACCCGGCCCCGGTCTCTTCGTTTCATCTGATGTCGGGTCAGGCAGTTCCCGTCACCGGGACGCTGTTCGCGCCACGGGGACGCTGCCTCGCGGCTATGGCGCCGAGTGAAGAACCGATCCTGTGGACGAAACTGCCCCGAGCCTGTGAACGTCCTGGGGTGTCGGCGCTCTCCATGCTCTGCCCCAGGGGAAACTCAAGCCAATTTCAGCGTGGTCAGGCAGGTGGGGTCGTCCGAGCCGGTGGCGAAGGGGACGCTGCCGCTGCGCTCGTCGAGGGTGACGGTCAGCTTTCCGGTCTCGCCGCTGGGCAGCCAGATACCCACGAAGCCATTGCGGCCGGTGGTCCGGTCCTCGTCCAACAAGACGGCGCCAGAGTCGGACACAGCCTTGAGGCGCACCGTGGTAGCGACCTGTTCGCCCTGGCAGCCGGACAGGCTGTGGTTGAAGCACTCGTGCGTGGTCGTGACATAGGGCGCGATCGAGAGGTAGAAGCGGTCGGCTGGCAGTTCCATCCGATGCTCACCGGCGGAGTCGGTGACCACGAGCTCGGTGGCGGTGACCGACGCCTTGAAGTCGAGCGGTCGCGCCTGGTCGAGCGCATCAAGCTTTTCGATCACGGTCTGGGCGGGGGCATCGGCCAACCCCAGACCCGCGAGCCCACCGCTGCCAGGCGTGGTGCTGGTGGTGCTGGCACCGGTGGCCCGGTCACCGCCACCGGAGCAGGCGGCCAGGGCCATTGGCAGTGGGGCCAGCAGGAGTGTGCGTCGCTGCATGGGAATCCTCTCGTCGGGGTGCCCCACATGCTACCCGCACTCCCCCGAACGCAGGTCGCCCGCCCGGACGAACCGGACGGGCAACCTCAACGGCATCGCCAACCATGAGCGTGCCAACGGGTCACCGTCCTTCAGGACGGGCAACCCGTTCGCCTGTCAGCTGCACCCGCTGGTCGAGCCGCAGCCCTCGCAGACGTAGCAGGAACCCGAGGGACGCATCTTGGTGCCGCAGGTCATGCACAGCGGCGCGTCGACGGCGTGACCGGTGAGGCTCTCCAGCAGCTCGGAGGTGGTGTGCGGGGCACCGGTGCTGACCTTGGCGGCACCCGGCTGCTCGACGCCGCCGGCAATCACCTGCACCTCGGGGGTGGCCTCGATCAGGGCCGGCTGGCGCAGGCCACCGTCGACCCGGACGTCGTCGTACTCGTCGTTCTTCAACGACTCGGACTCGGGCATCTGGGCCTCATCCTCCTCGCTGATGTACGAACCCGTCTCGACATAACGGGCGCGCTCGGCGGCCGTGTAGATGCCCAGCTCGGCCCGCTCGTCGAAGGACAGGTAGTCCAGGGCGAGGCGGCGGAAGATGTAGTCCATGATCGACTGCGCGATCCGGATGTCCGGGTCATCGGTCATACCAGCCGGCTCGAACTTCTGGTTCGTGAACTTCTGAACGTAGGTCTCCAGCGGCACGCCGTACTGCAGCGCAATGGAGATGGCGATCGAGAAGGCGTCCATCACACCGGCCAAGGTCGAGCCCTGCTTGCCGAGCTTGAGGAAGACCTCACCGAGCTGGCCATTGGTGTACTCGCTGGAGGTCATGTAGCCCTCAGCACCACCCACGGAGAAGGAGGTGGTGCGTCCGACGCGCGACTTGGGAAGACGCTGGCGACGTGGGCGGTACTCGACCTGGGCGGGGGTTGCGACGACCTCGGCCGCCTTCGGCTCCTCCTTCTTCTTGCCGTCGGACAGCGGCTGGCCCACCTTGCAGTTGTCGCGGTAGACGGCGAGCGCCTTCAGCCCGAGCTTCCAGCCCTGCATGTAGACGTCCGAGATCTCCTCGATGGTCGCCGATTCGGGCAGGTTGACCGTCTTGCTGATCGCGCCGGACAAGAAGGGCTGCACGGCAGCCATCATCCGCACATGGCCCATCGGCTGGATCGCGCGCTCGCCCATGGCGGTGTCGAAGACCTCGTAATGCTCGGTCTTCAGGCCGGGAGCGTCGATGACGTGCCCGTGGTCGGCGATGAAGGCGACGATCGCCTCGGAGGTCTCGGCGGTGTAGCCGAGGTTCTTCAGCGCACGCGGGATCGTCTGGTTGACGATCTGCATCGAGCTGCCGCCGACGAGCTTCTTGAACTTCACCAACGAGAAGTCGGGCTCAACACCGGTGGTGTCGCAGTCCATCATGAAGCCGATGGTGCCGGTGGGCGCCAGGACGGAGGCCTGCGCGTTGCGGTAGCCATTGGCCTCACCGAGGCTGATGACCTGCTCCCACTCGGCGGTCGCGGCGCGCAGCACGTCGGCGTCGAGCTGAGCGAGGGTGCGCACCTCGTCATTGGCGGCGCGGTGCTTGCGCATGACCTTCTTGTGGGCCTCGGCGTTGCGGGCGTAGCCGGCATAGGGGCCGACGACGGCCGCGAGCTCCGCGGAGCGACGGTATGACGCGCCGGTCATCAGCGAGGTGATGGCGGCGGCGACCGAACGGCCACCCTCGGAGTCGTAGCCCTTGCCCAGCGCCATCAGCAGCGCACCCAGGTTGGCGTAGCCGATGCCCAGCTGGCGGAAGTTGCGGGTGGTCTCGCCGATGGGCTCGGTCGGGAAGTCGGCGAAACAGATTGAGATGTCCATCGCGGTGATGACCAACTCGACGGCCTTGACAAACCTCTCGGTGTCGAAGGTGTCGTCCTCGCGCAGGAACTTCAGCAGGTTCAGCGAGGCGAGGTTGCACGAGGAATTGTCGAGGCTCATGTACTCCGAGCAAGGGTTGGACGCGTTGATCCGGCCGCTCTCGGGGTTGGTGTGCCAGGCATTGATGGTGTCGTCGTACTGGATGCCCGGGTCGGCACACTCCCACGCAGCCTGGGAGACCTTCTTGAACAAGGTGCGGGCGTCGACGGTCTCGATGACCTCACCGGTGGAGCGGCTGCGCAGGCCGAACTCCTTGCCGTCCTCGACGGCGGTCATGAACTCGTCCGAGACGCGCACCGAGTTGTTGGCGTTCTGGTACTGGACGCTGGTGATGTCCTTGCCGCCAAGGTCCATGTCGAAGCCGGCATCGCGCAGGGCGCGGATCTTGTCCTCCTCGCGCGCCTTGGTCTCGATGAACTCCTCGATGTCGGGGTGGTCGATGTCGAGGACGACCATCTTGGCCGCGCGGCGGGTGGCGCCCCCGGACTTGATGGTGCCCGCCGAGGCGTCCGCGCCACGCATGAAGGAGACCGGGCCGGAGGCGGTGCCGCCGGAGCTGAGCAGTTCCTTGGACGAACGAATCCGCGAAAGGTTCAGGCCGGCGCCGGAACCGCCCTTGAAGATGAAGCCCTCTTCCTTGTACCAGTTCAGGATCGAGTCCATCGAGTCGTCGACGGAGAGGATGAAGCAGGCGCTGACCTGCTGCGGTGAGGGGGTGCCGACGTTGAACCAGACGGGCGAGTTGAAACTGAAGTACTGGTGCACCAGCATCCAGGTGAGTTCGTGCTCGAAGATCTCCGCGTCCGCCTCGGTGGCGAAGTAGCCGTGGTCGAAGCCTGCCTTGGCGTAGGTCGTGACGACACGGTCGATCAGGGTGCGCAGGCTGGCCTCGCGGGCATCGGTGCCGACGGCGCCGCGGAAGTACTTGGTGGTGACGATGGTGGAGGCGTTGAGGCTCCAGAAGTCGGGGAACTCCACGCCGTGCTGGGAGAAGACGGTCTCGCCGGTGCGCCAGTTCGTCTGGACGACGTCGCGCTTCTCCCAGGTGACCTCGTCATAGGGATGGGTGCCCTCGGTGGTGAACACGCGCTCGATCGTCAGCCCCTGGGGCTGCTTGGTGCCGCGTCGCGCGGTCTTGGTGCTCTCGCTCATGATGGCTTCCGCCTCGATCTTTCTCTCTGGGAAATGGGTGGGTGTCAGGGACGTGGTGTTGGCCGTGCTGCTTGGGACGCGGCGATGGTTCGTGGTCAGTGGGCGGGCTGTGCCGCGCGCAGGTTGGCGATCTCCGCCTCGAAGTCGTCCACCGAGTCGTAGTGCTTGTAGACGCTCGCGAAGCGCAAGTAGGCCACGGGGTCGAGTTCACCCAGCGGCTTGAGGATCGCCAGACCGACCTCGTCGGTGGGCACCTCGGCCATCCCGGACGCGCGCAACGCCTCCTCGACCTGCTGGCCGAGCCGGGCGAGTTCGGCCTCGGTGACGGGACGTCCCTTGCAGGCCTTGCGGACCCCCTGGATCACCTTGTCGCGGTTGAAGGGTTCGACCACGCCGGACTTCTTCAAGACCACCAGTTGCATCTGCTCAATGGTCGTGAAGCGACGCTCGCAGGCGGGGCACTGACGACGACGACGGATGGAGCTGCCGTCCTCCGATGCGCGGGAATCGAGGACGCGGGAGTCACAGTGCCGGCAGAAGGGGCAGTACATGGCGCGGTTCCTCTCGTTCATGGGCACGTCGTTCATGGGCACGTCGTTCAGGGGCACGTCGTTCAGGGGCACGGCGGAGCCGCCCGGGGCGGGCCGCGCTGTGGATCTGGGTGTGGATGCAGCTGTGGACATCATGTGGACAACAACCACAACTTGTGGACGAACCACATGCTTGTAACCACTAGATGTAGATACCGTAGGCCCGCCCGACCACAATTTCAAGCTGCCGACACGACACGCCGATCCCTCGGCGTGTCGCCGGGGGCGAGTGCCTCACACGGCAACGCGGACGATGTCGAAGCCCACTCCCGCGACCGCCCAGACCACCAGCCAGCGATCGAGGCGCCCCGGCCAGCCGGTCGGCCACCAACGCCTCCCCGAAACCAGCTCGGCCCCCCACACGCCCCCCGCAACCAGGAGCTGGGCCAGCACGATGAGCACGAAACCGTTGGCCTGCCATGCCGCTGCCACGTCACCGCGCAGCAGCGCGGTGCCCATCGTCGTCGCCCCACACAAGGGACAGCGCACGCCGGTGGCCATCCGGAAGGGGCAGGGCAAACCGTGACCGCTGAGCAGCGCCACCGCCGAGAGCCCGGCGCCCACCACCAGGAAGATCCCGAGACGGCGCAACGCGGCCGAGGCCGCCTGGCGCGGACTGGGATTGGACGCGGACACGGGCACGTGCCCATTCTCCCCCACCTGGCGTGTTCAGTGAGCGGTGGGACCCGCCCGTCTGCCGCGACATCGAAAGAGCCGACCGCTCACCAGTTGGTCGGCGCGCCCATTGGGCAACCGAGCAACTGGCCCCGCCACGTCCTAGCATCGACAGCGGATCCCCGTTGCACCCACGAGCGGGTGCCCACCACCCAGTACACGAGGAGAAGACGTGACCGAGGACAACAAGCCCACCAACCCGTGGCGCCCGAACCTGCCAGAGGAGCCCACCCAGGTGAACGACCCCTGGCGCACGGGCTCCACCCCGAGCGACGATCCGACCGCCGTCGACCCGCTGGCTCCGAACGACCCGCTGGCTCCGAACGACCCGTGGGCGAGCACCCAGCAGCCCGCTGCGGCGAACGACCCTTGGGGCAACACCGCACAGGAGGGCACGCCGGCGGCACCCGCCAACCCCTGGGGCAACCCGCAGGAGGTGCAGCCGCCCACCTCCACCGACCAGTGGGGAGCCCCCGCCGATCCGGCACCGGCGACCAATGATCCCTGGGGCTCGCAGCAGGGCCAGCAGCCCACGCCGACCAGCGACCCTTGGGGATCCCAGCCGACCACGCCTGCCAGTGATCCCTGGGGAGCCCAACAGTCGTCGACCGAAGGCCAGTGGGGCGCGCCGCAACAACAGCCGACGGCCAGCGACCAGTGGGGCATGACCCAGCAGCCGGCAGAACCCCATGGCCAGACCAACGCCCCCTACGGCCAGACCACCAATCCCTACGGGCAGGCAGCAGCTGGCCCAGCCAACGGTGCCGCCGCTGGCGCGGCAGTGAACAACCCTTGGCAGCAGAACCAGGGCGCTGGGCTCGGCTACGGTCAGTCCGACCCCAATGCCGTGTGGGGCAACCAGCCCGGCTACGGCATGAGCGCCCCCGTCCTGGCGAGTTTTGGCAAGCGCGTTCAGGGCTACCTGCTTGACTATGTGCCGGCCAGCATCGTGTTGAACCTGCTGCTGAACTTCGACTATGGCAGGACGCTGGCCGATGGCACGACGCACGTCGGCATCCGTAACAACACGGTGGGCACGTTGATCGAGCTGGCGATCTTCGTGGCCCTGGCCTTCCTGAACAAGAATGGCCAGACCCCCGGCCGCCGCTGGGCCAAGACCCAGCTGGTCAATGAGCAGGGCCAGCCGCTACAGGCAGGCATCCCCTCGCTGCCCCGCTATGTGGCCCACCTGTTGGACTCGATCTGCTTCCTGGGTTGGCTCTGGCCGCTGTGGGACACCAACCGCCAGACCTTCGCTGACAAGATCGCCAAGACTCGCGTGATCGACCTCGAAGCCTCGCGGATCGACCCCAACCAACACTGACGCTGCGACCCAGCTGCGCAGTGGCATGACACCCTCCGGGTGCTCAACGGCCCCCGGCCAAGGTGATGGTCGGGGGCCGTTCGCAGTTCATGATCAGCGGTTCGAGATCAGCGCTCCATCAAGGGCAGCGACTGCCACCCCGCTCACAGCGTCCTGGGTCAGCGGCGCGTTGCTGACCTGGAAGAACTGCACCATCACCACGACCACTGCCGCCACGGCCAGTGCCACGAACGTGCCGAGGACCAGGGCGAGCCCGCGATCAGTGAGTTGGAGCGCCGGCTGGGGACCTGCCACGCGCACCGAGGAGCGCGCCCGAAGCGACACCGGCCGGTCAAGGGCGGGAGCCATCGGCTGCGCAGGGCGACCACCGGGGGCGTCGAGACGCTGCGGACGGGCGATCGGACCTCGCAATTGCTGCGGACGCGACCGCCTACGGACGCCGGGGGCGGAGCGGACTGCTGCGGTGAGGGTCGAGACGCTCATGGACAACTCCTTCTGGTGAGACAACCGCACGAGACCATCCGTCTCGAACAGGTGTTCGATGATGCGACTGTAGCGCAGATGTCGCCCGATTCAAACAGGTCTTCGAATGAGTTTTCGCAGCCTTTCGATCGAGCCCCCTGGGCCACATTCGTCGAGCCAACACGAGCCCGCTGACAGGAACTCGCGACACGCCACGCAAAGCATCGAACAGACGTTTGAATCAACATTCGAAAGCGATAGTCTCGGACCATGGCGAACAGCGACGAGCAGACACCGGGGACCACCGCGCAGCCGGTCAAGCGGAAGGTGGGTCGACCCTCCTTCAAGCAGGTGCGCGAGGAGTTCGAGGCCCAGGGCGCCAGCACCGTGCGCCAGCTGCCCGAGGGTCCGATGGACCGCGATGGCCTCACCATCCGGCAGCGCCGGGTGCTTGAGGTCATCCGCGACGCGATCCAGGCCCAGGGCTACCCGCCGAGCATCCGCGAGATCTGCGAGGGCACCGGGCTGGCCAGCTCGTCGTCCGTCGCCCACCAGCTGAAGATGCTGGAGCAGAAGGGCTTCCTGCACCGCGACCCGAAACGCCCCAGGGCGATGGAGCTGCACCTTCCCAAGAGCCTGCGCCAGGAAGACCCGGCCGCATCCGCCGACGTCACCGGCATCAACGACCACTTCCCACAGGCCGTGAACGTGCCGGTGGTCGGCCGGATCGCCGCCGGCGGCCCGATCCTGGCCGAGGAGATGGTGGAGGACGTCTTCCCGTTGCCGAAGCAGCTGGTCGGCGAGGGCACCTTGTTCATGCTGGAGGTGCGCGGCGACTCGATGGTCGATGCGGCCATCTGCGACCGGGACTGGGTGGTCGTCCGCCAGCAGCCCAGTGCCGACAACGGTGACATAGTCGCCGCCCTGCTCGACGACGAGGCGACGGTCAAGACCTTCCAGCGCAATGCCGGGCAGGTCTGGCTGATGCCGCACAACGAGCTCTACTCCCCCATCGACGGCAACGACGCCACCATCCTCGGCAAGGTGGTCGCGGTGATGCGGCGGATCTGACCTTCGTGCGGGCCCAGGTCCGGGTCAGGCCCGGCGCATCGAGAACCCGAGTGGGTGGCCGGCATGGCGACGACCAACTCGTGGTCGCCGTGCAGGCCCCTGCCGTCGACGGACGGGCGAACACCGCCGTCGTCACGGCCCTGGCGGATGCGCTGGGCGTGCGTCCCCGACAGGTCACGATAGTCCGCGGGCAGACCGCACGCACCAAGCTGGTGGAGTTCCCGGACGACTGCCGGGACGCCTACCTCAGCCTTCTGGACGCTCGACCTTAGTCCTCGCGTCCGGCCCGCAGACGACGCAGCGCCTGCACCGCCACCTCGCGGTCGCGAGTCATCCAGAAGTCGGGCATCGACGCCCTCAGGAAGCTGCCGTACCGAGCGGTGACCAGCCGCGGGTCGAGCACCGCCACCACTCCCTTGTCACTGGTGCGGCGGATCAGTCGCCCGGCCCCCTGGGCGAGCAACAGCCCGGCGTGCGTCGCCGCGACGGACATGAAGCCGTTTCCCCCCGCCTCGGCCACAGCCTGCTGGCGGGCCTGCATCAACGGGTCATCCGGGCGCGGGAAGGGGATCTTGTCGATGATCACCAACTCGCAGGTGTCCCCGGGCACGTCGATGCCCTGCCACAACGAGACGGTGCCGAACAGACAGGTTTGCGGCTCGGCGACGAAGCGTCGGGTCAGCTCGGACAGCTGGGCATCTCCCTGACACAGGATGGTCATCTTGGGCAGTTGCTTGCGGACGTGTGCGGCGGCCACCTCGGCGGCTCGCTGCGAAGCGAACAAACCCAAGGTGCGCCCGTCTGCCGCCCAGACGAGTTCCGCGATCTCGGCCAGCGCCTCGTCGGTGATGCCCTCCCGGCGCGGGTTGGGCAGGCTGGTGGCGCAGTAGAGGATGCCCTGCTTGCCGTAGTCAAAGGGGGTGCCGACGTCGATCCCCCGCCATGCCAGCGGGTTCTGCGCATCATGGGCGCCCTCAACCAGCCGGTCGGCGCGACGCAGCCCAATCTGCCCGGCCACCTGCTCGAACCCGCCTCCGATCTTCAAGGTTGCCGACGTCAGGACGGTCGTCGCCTGGCCCAGCACTCGCTCGCGCATCAGCCCCGCGACGCTCAACGGCGCGACATTGGCCTGCCGTCCGAAGCGTTCGCGCTCGCTCACCCACACCACGTCCACGGGAGACAGGTCTGCCATCCGCTCGGCGATGTCGAAGACCTCCTTGACTGCGGCCGACGCCGTGGAACGCTCCGGGTCGACGTCCTTCTTGCCCTGCTTGTCCGCAAGAGCCGAGACCACGCGACGCGAGACATCGCGGACGATCTCGAAGGCGCTGACCGCGGCCGCGTCGGGTTCGGTGACCCGGCCCGGTTCGGTGTCGTCGAGGGCCGCCTTCAACGCGTCCCCGCACTCGAGGAACTCCAGGCCCAGGTCGTCATCCAGCCAGCCCAGCGCTCGGCGAGCGACCCGCTCGACCAACTGCGGTGAGAGTTCGGCGCTGGCAGCCCCCGTCACCCGGGAGACCAGTTCGTGGGCCTCGTCGATCACGACGATGTCGTGCTCGGGGAGGGCTGTGCCCCCGTGCATGGCGTCGATGGCGAGCAGAGCGTGGTTGGTCACCACCAGGTCCGAGTGGCGAGCCTTCTCCCTGGAGAGCTCCACGAAGCAGTCCTGACCGTGGGGGCATCGCTGCGCGCCGAGGCACTCCCGAACCGGCATGGAGACCAGCCCCCAGGCGCGCGGGGTGTGCGGCGGCGCATCGTCCCGGTCGGCCAGCCCCTTGGCCTTGAACTGGTCCTCCGCCCAGTCGCGGAGCATCACCACCTCGGCACCGAGCTTCGTGGTGTCGTCCGCGCCCTCGGAGACCGCCGTGACCAGGTCACTGCCGCCGAGCAGGGTGTCTTGTTCGTCGACGACGCCGTCGCGGGTCTTCAGCAGGCAGGCGTAGTTGGTACGCCCCTTGAGGATGGCATGTGACGGTCGCCGTCCCAGCACCCGCTCCACGGAGTCGAGGGCATTCGGGATGTCGACGTTGGCGAGCTGGGCCTGCAATGCCAGCGTGGCGGTGGCGACGACGATCCGGCTCTCGCGGTTGTTGGCCAGATGCACCAAGGAGGGCGTCAGGTACCCGAGCGACTTGCCAGTACCGGTGCCCGCCTGCACGAGCAGGTGCTCATGGGTCTCGAAGGCATCCTCGATGGCGCCAGCCATCTTCTCCTGGCCGGGGCGCCGCTGGCCGCCGATCTTCTCGACCGCCGCCGCCAGCACGCCGGCTGCCCTGAGTGCCTCCGGAGCTGCAGGTTCGGACTGGTCGGCTTCAGGCACCACGACAGCTTACGCGAGCGCATCGTCCCCGGTCAGTCGACCACGTAGGGGGCGAGCTCTCCAGCGAGGTCCGGGTGGACGCGTGCATCCACCAGCGAACCCTCACCCGTGTGCTCGACGGTCAGCAGCTGGCCCGCCTTGTGGATCTTGTCGACCAGGTCACCGCGCCCATAGGGCAAGAGCACCCGGACCGGCACCTCGGGGCTCGGCAGCCGGGACTCCGCCACCGCACGCAGCTCGTCGATGCCCACGCCCGTGCGGGCCGAGCAGAAGACGGCGTCCGGGAAGGCCGTGCGCAACGACTGGAGCACGTCCGGGTCGGCGGCGTCGATCTTGTTGATCACCATCTGCTCGGAGACGTGGCTGGCCCCGATGTCGTTGAGTACGCTGCGCACGGCGTTGACCTGTCCGAAGGGGTCGGGATCGGAGCCATCGACCACGTGCAACAGCAGATCGGCGTCCGAGGTCTCCTCCAGCGTCGACTGGAAGGCCTCCACCAGGTCGTGCGGCAGGTGCCGGACGAATCCAACGGTGTCGGTGAGGGTGTAGACGCGTCCGTCACCGGTGGTGTGGCGTCGTGTGGTCGGGTCAAGGGTCGCGAAGAGCGCGTCCTCGACCAGCACCCCGGCTCTGGTCAGCCGGTTCAGCAGCGACGACTTGCCGGCATTGGTGTAGCCGACGATGGCGATCGAGGGGATGCGGTTGCGCTTGCGGTCTGCGCGCTTGGTCTCGCGAGTGCCATCCAGGTCGCGCATACGGCGGCGCAGGATGGCGATGCGGGTATTGATCCGACGGCGATCGGTCTCGATCTTCGTCTCACCGGGGCCACGGCCACCGATTCCGGCGCCACCTGCCGCCCGGCCGCCGGCCTGTCGGGAGAGGTTGCCACCCCAGCCGCGCAGGCGCTGCTTGAGGTACTGAAGTTGGGCAAGTTCCACCTGGGTCTTGCCTTCGACGCTCTTGGCGTGCTGGGCGAAGATGTCAAGGATGAGCCCGGTGCGGTCGATGACCTTGACCTTGACCTGGTCCTCGAGGTTGCGCAGCTGGGCGGGCTGCAGCTCGCCGTCGCAGATGACGGTGTCGGCGCCGGTGGCGACGACGACCTCACGCAGCTCCTCGACCTTGCCACGGCCGATGTAGGTCGCCGGATCAGGAGACTTGCGCCGCTGGATCAAGCCCTCAAGCACCTGCGCGCCAGCAGTCTCGGCGAGCGCCTTGAGCTCGGTGAGCGCGTTCTCGGCGTCGGACTCCGAACCGGTCGTCCACACCGAGATCAACACCACTCGCTCCAGTTGCAAGTCGCGGTACTCGACCTCGGAGATGTCCTCCACCTGGGTGGACATGCCCGCCACGCGCTTGAGTGAAAGTCGCTCGGCCAGTTCGAGCTGGAGGCCGTCGTAGCCGGTGGCCTCGGGATCGGCGTCCCAGTCAAGTTCCTCGTCGACCAGCTCCTCGCCGTCGTCAAGGGCGTCAAGGTCATCGTC
Organism: Luteococcus sanguinis; assembly: GCF_039527675.1. NCBI lineage: Bacteria > Bacillati > Actinomycetota > Actinomycetes > Propionibacteriales > Propionibacteriaceae > Luteococcus > Luteococcus sanguinis. The sequence goes on along the minus strand of NZ_BAAAKI010000012.1, from coordinate 43,985 downwards.
GAACTCGTCGGAAGTGTCAAATCGTTGCGTCATCGTCGTCCAAGACTGCCACCCACGTGGGCCCGGGACCAAGGGATTATGCCGAGGGCACCGCCAGCGGCGCGTCCGGGCTCCCACAACTTGATGGACAAAGAGGCGCCCCTCAGCGGGTGTCGGGCTCGGGCAGTTGCACCTGACCGTGCGCGACCACTACGGCGGGACCCGTGATGAATGCATCACCATCGGTGATCTCGATGTGCAGGGTGCCCCCGGGGACGTCCACACGCACCTGCCCCTCGCTTCGTCCCTGCCGGGCCAGATGAGCCGCGGCCACCGCCACGGTCCCGGTGCCGCACGACAGGGTTTCGCCGGACCCACGTTCGAAGACGCGCATTCGGACGTGGTCGTCGGTAACCACCTCGACGAACTCGACGTTGACCCCCTGCGGAAACACCTCGGACGGCGACCAGGCGGGAGCGTGGAAGAGTTCCAGCGCACCCAGCGCCAACGGCTCCCCGTCCTGCTCGTCCAGGAAGGCGACCGCGTGCGGGTTGCCCACGTCGACCTTGGTGGCTGGCCAGGAGTGCCCCGCATGGACGATCGTGACCTCGTCGTCGACGAGGGTGACAGCACCCATGGAGGTACGGATCGAGCCATCGGCCTGTGGCCAGGCAGAGCGCAGCCCGGCGCGGGTGGCCACCTCGATGCGCTCCCCCGCGGCGAGGTCCTCCTCCAGGAGGTAGCGGACGAAGACCCGCAGGCCGTTGCCGCACATCTCGGCGATCGAACCGTCGGCATTGCGGTAGTCCATGAACCACAGGCCGGGTTCGCCGTTCCACTCGGGGATGGAACTGGCCAGCGTCACGCGCAGCAGTCCATCACCGCCGACGCCACCGCGGCGATCGCACAGGAAGCGGACGTCGTCCTCGCTGACCGGCACCAGGTTGTTCCGGTCGGCCACGATCACGAAGTCGTTCTTGGTGCCGTGCCCCTTGGCGAAAGTCCACGTCCTCATGCCCCCACCGTACCCAGACCAGCCGAGCGCAACTCGCGTGAATCCGGCCCGAGTCAATCCAGCCCGCACGAGTCGAGGATCTTCGCGACCAGCCCGGGGTCCACGGCCGACAGCCAGGTCACGCGCGGGTCGCGACGGAACCAGGACAGCTGCTTGCGTGCGAATCGTCGGGTGGCGGCCTTGACCGCCGCACGCGCCTGGGCCTCGTCGATCTGTCCGTCCAGATACTGCAGCACCTGGCGGTAGCCGATCGCACGCCAGGCGGTGACACCCTCGCGCAGGCCGCGCGCGGCCAGGGAACGAACCTCTTCCACCAGCCCGTCGGCCCACATCTGCTCGACCCGCTCGTCGATGCGCCGGTCCATCAGCTCGCGGGGCAACTCAAGACCGAACTGGTGCACGCCCTCGATCGCCGCCGTCCATTCGGGCAGCTTCGGCGTGAACTCACCGGTCAGTTCCAGCACCTCCAAGGCCCGCACGATCCGGCGTCCGTTGCCGGGCAGGATCTGCGCGGCAGCCTGCGGCGAGCGGGCGACCAACTCGCCGTGCAGGGCCTCCGGGCCCACCTCGTCCAAGCGCTGCTCCCAGCGCGCCCGCACCTGGGGATCGGTGGCTGGGAAGGAGAACTCGTCGATGACGGCGTGCACGTAGAGGGCCGAGCCGCCCACCACCACCGGCACCACACCGCGGGCCCTGCACTCCGCGATGGCCTCGCGGGCGAGCCGCTGGAAGTCGGCAACCGACGCGGTCTCGGTGACCTCGGCGATGTCGACGAGGTGGTGCACGACGCCGCGGCGTTCCGCGATCGTGGGCTTGGCGGTGCCGATGTCCATCCCCCGGTAGACCAGCATGGAGTCTGTGTTCACCACCTCCGCCCCGCGCCCGGAGGCCTGAACCGCGAGCGCGAGCTCCACCGCCAGGGACGACTTGCCGGATGCGGTGGGTCCGTTCAGGACGATGACGGGGGGCTGCACCCACCCATTGTCGCGGACAACCGAAGCTCACCTCTCAGCGGGAAACGTGGCCAACCACTGGTCCAGTGACCCCGGGTGGGGCACCATGGCATTGGAGCCCCCCTCTCCAGGGCCCGGAAAGGCAGGACACATGAGCATCTTCGACAAGGCGAAGGACCTCCTCAACGACGGTTCCGCGGTCGACAAGGCCAAGGATCTCGTGAATGGGAACGAGGCCAAGGTTGACCAGGCGGTCGAGCGCGCCGGCGACATCGTCGACGAGAAGACCGGTGACAAGTTCTCCGAGCAGGTCGACAAGGGTCAGTCCTTGATCCAGGACAAGACCGGCAACCTCTGATCCCGAACCCGCAACGGGCCGGACACCTCGTGGTGTCCGGCCCGTCGCGCGTCTGGTCGTCTCGTCAGCCCTGCGGGAGGCCGACTGTGGGCATCCCGAGCTGGACCCCGCGCGGGGCGGGCGGCGCGGCGTGGCGCGCCTGCCAAGCGTCGCCACCGCGGGTGCGGCGCAGGCCGGTGATCCCGGCGTCGGCGTTCAAATGGTGCGGGGCGCCATGGGTGATCACCGTCATGGCCATGTCGCCCGGACGGGGACGCTGCGCCGGATCGTCCGGAACGGCCACATGCACCAAGCGATTGTCCCGCGCTCGGCCGGACATCCGGTTGGTGTCCTCATCCTTGCGTCCCTCACCGGCGGCGAACATGATCTCGACCTCGCGGCCCTCGAGGGCGCGGTTCTCCTGCCAGGCAACGTCGTTGACCAGCGCCAGAAGCCGGTCGTAGCGCTCCTGGACGACCGGCTTGGGCACCTGGTTGGGCATCGTGGCTGCCGGCGTGCCCGGGCGGATCGAGTACTGGAAGGTGAAGGCGGACGAGAAGCGCGCCTGCTCCGTGACCCGCATGGTCGCCTCGAAGTCGTCATCCGTCTCGCCGGGGAAGCCGACGATGATGTCGGTGGTGATGGCGGCATCGGGAATGGCGGCGCGCACCTTGTCGAGGATGCCGAGAAAGCGGTCGGAGCGGTAGCTGCGACGCATCTCGCGCAGCACCTTGTCCGAGCCGGACTGCAGGGGCATGTGCAGCGTGGGCATCACATTGTGGGTCGCGGCCATGGCCGCGATCACGTCGTCGGTGAAGGAGGCGGGGTGCGGGCTGGTGAAGCGCACGCGCTCCAGACCGTCGACCTCACCGCAGGCTCGCAACAGCTTCGCGAAGGCCGTGCGGTCGCCGAACTCGACGCCATAGGTGTTGACGTTCTGGCCGAGCAGCGTGATCTCCTGCACGCCCTCGTCGACCAGGGCGCGCACCTCGGCGAGGATGTCGCCGGGGCGACGGTCGGTCTCCTTGCCGCGCAAGGCCGGGACGATGCAGAAGGTGCAGGTGTTGTTGCACCCGACGCTCACCGAGACCCAGGCCGAGTAGGGCGATTCACGGCGCGTGGGCAGGTTTGAGGGGAAGGTCTCCAGCGCCTCCTTGATCTCCACCTGGCTGGCCTGTTCGACGCGGGCTCGCTCCAGCAGAACGGGCAGCGCACCGACATTGTGCGTCCCGAACACGACATCGACCCAGGGTGCCTTGCGGACGATCAGATCGCGGTCCTTCTGCGCCATGCAGCCACCGACGGCGATCTGCATCCCGGGGCGGGAGCGCTTGACCTCGGCCATGTGACCAAGGTTGCCGTAGAGGCGGTTGTCGGCGTTCTCCCGCACGGCGCAGGTGTTGAAGACGACGACGTCGGCGCCACCATCGGTGGCGGGGGTCAGCGCGCGGGCATAGCCAGCGCCTTCGAGCAGCCCCGAGATGCGCTCGGAGTCGTGGACGTTCATCTGGCACCCATAGGTCACGACCTCATAGGTGCGATCGCCGGTGCTGCGGTCATCGGGGGTGGGCGCGCTCGTTTCAAGTTCCATGGCCGTCCAACTGTACGTGTGTCAGGGTCTGGGAACGGAATCGAGGCTCGGACGCATCATTAGGGTGGAGCGCATGCAGCCCACCGGCCAGTCCTACGAACTCAGCCACGGCAACCAGCGCGCGGTGGTGGTGCAACAGGGCGCGACGCTGCGCAGCTACAGCGTCGACGGCGTCGAGGTCTTGGCCGGCTTCGGCGCCGACCAATTGCCGGACGGGTGCCAGGGCCAGCACCTGATGCCGTGGCCCAACCGGATCAGGGACGGTCGCTATCTCTTCGAGGGCAGCTCCCACCAGTTGCCGCTCAACGAACCGGGTCGAGGCAACGCGATCCATGGGCTGGTGTCGTGGCTGGGATTCGAGGTGACTGAGCAGACCCCCTCGTCGGTGACGCAGCGAGTGCTGCTGCTCCCCCGCCCGGGATGGCCCGGGGTGGGCGAGTGCACCGTGCGGACGAGCCTGTCCGATCAGGGTCTGCAGGTCGAGGTCGCGTGCCACAACGTCGGGGAGCACAGCTTTCCATTCGGCTACGCCGCCCACCCCTACCTGCGGCTGCCAACCGGGACTGCGGACGAGTGGGGTCTCTGCTTGCCCTTCGAGCAGTGGTTGGAAACCGACGAGCGTTTGCTGCCGATCTCACTGCACCCGACCGCCGGCACCGGGGCGGACTTCCGAGCCGCGCGGGCGCTGTCCGGGCAACGCCTGGACACCGCCTTCACCGAACCGGTCGGGGGCGCGGGCTGGGAGGCGTCCATCGCACACGGGGGCCGACGCATCGTCCTGTGGGCGGACGACTCCATGCGCTGGGCGCAGGTCTACACCCCCGGTGAGGCGAGCATCGCCGTCGAACCCATGTCGGTGGGCCCGGATGCCTTCAACCCCGGCCCGACCCACCAAGACCTGACGGTGCTGGCACCGGGACAGCGGGCCCGCCACCGGTGGGGCCTGCGAGCGGAAGCGCACTGACCCAGTCCCTCACCACACCACCGCCGATCGGGATTGGAGTCAGTGGGCGATCTCGGTCGCGCGGGACTCGCGCACGACGGTCACCCGGATCTGGCCGGGGTAGGACAGCTCAGCCTGGATCTCCCCCGCGATGTCGCGAGCCAGGGCGTGAGAGGCGAGGTCGTCGACCTCGTCCGGGGCGACCATGACCCGTACTTCGCGACCCGCCTGCATGGCGAAGACCTTCTCGACTCCTTCGTGGGCGGCGGCGATGCCTTCGAGACGCTCAAGTCGACGCACATAGGCCTCCAACGACTCCCGCCGAGCGCCGGGACGCGAACCCGAGATGGCGTCCGCTGCCTGGGTGAGGACGGCCTCGATGGTGCGCGGCTCGACCTCGTTGTGGTGGGCCTCGATGGCGTGGACGATGTCAGGGTGCTCGCCGTGGCGACGCGCCAGTTCGGCGCCGACGATGGCGTGTGAGCCCTCCGACTCGTGGGTCAAGGCCTTGCCGATGTCGTGGAGGAAGGCGGCACGCTTGCAGGTGGCGACGTCGAGTCCGAGCTCGGCAGCCATCAGACCGGCAAGGTGGGCGCACTCGATGAGGTGGGCGAGGACGTTCTGCCCATAGGACGTGCGGTAGGTCAAGGCCCCCAGGATCGGCACCAGGCCCTCGTCCAGGTCGCTGATGCCAACCTCGACCAGCGCATCCTCGGCCGCGCGCCGGCAGCGCTCCGCCACCCGGGCCACTGACTTCTCATGGGCCTCCTCGATGCGCGCCGGGTGAATGCGACCGTCAGCAACCAGATCCAACAGGGTGAGGCGCGCGGTCTCCCGGCGCACGGGGTCGAAACAGCTCACCAGCACCGAACCCGGTGTGTCGTCCACCATCACGTTGACGCCCGTGACCTGTTCGAAGTGGCGGATGTTGCGCCCCTCGCGGCCGATGATGCGGCCCTTCATCTCGTCGGAGGGCAGGTCGACCGTGGTGACCACCGACTCGGACGTCTGTTCGGCAGCCAACCGCTGGATCGCGTCGGTGATGATGGCCCGCGCCCGCTGCTCCGCGTGACCGGTGGCCTCGCGTTCGATCTCGCGGCTGATGGTGGCCGCCTCGAGCCTGGACTCGTGCTCGACCTGCGCGAGGAGTTCTGCTCGCGCCTGTTGACGTCCGAGGCCGGCGACGCGCTCCAGTTCCTGCGTGGCCGCCTCGCGGTCCGCGGCTGCGAGGCGCCCCACCTCTGCGAGCTGCGCCGTGCGCGCGTCCAAGTCCTTGGAGCGCTCGTCCAAGTGCTGGCTGTCGTTGAGCAGCCGGTCTTCACGCTCGGCCAGCCGGGCCTCCCGGCGCTCCAACTGCTTCCGCGCGGAGGCGAGCTCCTGGCGCTGCTCGGCCAGCCGCGCTTCCTCCTCACCACGTCGACGTTCCGCCTCGTCGCGACGGCTGGTTGCCTCGGCGGCGAACTCCTCGGCGCGCGCGAGTTGCTCAGCGGCTCGGCTGCTCAGCGCGCGGGCTGCCTGCTGCGCTTCCTGGGCCGCGTTGGTTGCCTGCTGTGCCTGGTCCAGTTCCTGGGCGGATCGCGCCGCCTGCGCCACGGCTTCGGGCGAGGGCCCCTTGGGTGCGGCCGCCACGCCGCCTCGGCGTACCAGCAACCACAACCCCGCCACGAGGACGACCAACAGCGGGACGGCGACGGCCAACAGCACCACGAGCAGCATCGTCTCGGTCATGGGGAGGCCTCCTGTCGATCCGTTCGAGGTTAGGGTGCCACGGACCCGGATGCAAGGCTGATCTTGCTTGTGGGACACGCTATGGCGGGCCCACCCCACCGACCTCAGTCGATCTCGCGACCCTCCTGGTCGACGGTCATCGCCATCGCCTCGCGGACGACGCGCGAGACCACCTCCGAGCCGTAGCCCTTTCGCGCCAACATTCCCGCCAGACGCCGGTAGGCCGTGTCGCGCGGCAACGACTGCACCTGCCGCCATTTGCGCTCGGCCAGGGTCCGGGCCGCGGCAAGTTCGGCGTCATGGTCTATGCCGGCCGTCGCCTCCTCGATGGTGTCGCGATCCACTCCCTTTGCCTGGAGTTCCCTGCGCACCGCCGTCCGAGACAGCAGCTTGTTTGACTGGCGCGTGGTCGCCCACTGCGCCGCGAACTGCGCGTCATCGACCAGCCCGACCTCCTCATAACGCTCCAGCAGTTCTTCTATCACCTCGTCAGGAACATCGCGCGAGGCCAGCTGGGCCACCAGCTCGGCCCGCGAATGGGGCCGCAACGACAGCCGGCGCAGCGCGATCTCCCGCGCCACTTCCATCGGGTCGGCATCCGGCATTTCGTCGGGGGCGGAGTTCTCCGCCGCCCGGCGACGACGCGAACGCCTGTCGAAGGACATGGTCAGAAGGCGATCTCGCCGGTGACCGGGTCGACGCCCGCCGGAACGTCGGCTCCAGCCTCGACCGGCGGCTGCTCCCCCAGCCCGAGCTTGGAGAGGATCTGCTGCTCGATCTCGTTGGCCACCTCGGGGTTGTTCTTGAGGTAGGTGCGGGCATTCTCCTTGCCCTGACCGAGCTGGTCGGAGCCGTAGGTGAACCAGGCACCCGCCTTACGGATGATCCCACCCTCGACCCCCATGTCGATCAGGCTGCCCTCGCGGGAGATCCCCTGGCCGTAGAGGATGTCGAACTCGGCCTGCTTGAACGGCGGGGCCACCTTGTTCTTGACGACCTTGACCCGGGTGCGGTTGCCGACCATCTCCTGGCCGTCCTTCAGCGTCTCGATGCGACGCACGTCAAGGCGAACCGAGGAGTAGAACTTCAGCGCACGGCCTCCGGTGGTGGTCTCGGGCGAGCCGAACATGACGCCGATCTTCTCGCGCAGCTGGTTGATGAAGATGGCGGTCGTGTTCGAGTTGTTGAGCGCGCCGGTCATCTTGCGCAGGGCCTGGCTCATCAGTCGAGCCTGCAGGCCGACGTGGGAGTCACCCATCTCTCCCTCGATCTCGGCGCGCGGGGTCAGCGCTGCGACCGAGTCGATGACGATCAGATCCAGCGCACCGGAGCGGACCAGCATGTCGGCGATCTCCAGGGCCTGCTCACCGTTGTCGGGCTGGCTGACCAGCAGGGCGTCGGTGTCGACGCCCAGCTTGGCGGCGTAGTCGGGGTCGAGCGCGTGCTCGGCGTCGATGAAGGCGCAGATGCCCCCGGCCTTCTGCGCATTCGCGATCGCGTGCAGTGCGACCGTCGTCTTGCCGCTGGACTCAGGACCGTAGATCTCGACGACACGGCCGCGGGGCAGGCCACCGATGCCGAGGGCAATGTCGAGCGCAACCGATCCGGTCGGAATGAAGGCGATCGGCTGGCGGGTCTCCTCCCCCAGACGCATCACCGAGCCCTTGCCGTGCTGCTTCTCGATCTGGGCGAGCGCGGCCTCGAGGGCCTTCGTACGGTCTGCAACAGCCATCTCTGGCCTTCCTTCCTCTGCCCCCGGACAGCCGGGTTGGTTGGTGTGCGTGGGCCCGGCCCACGTTGTGTGAGGGCCACTGCGGCCGCCACCAATGACTCTAGGAATCGGCTCCGACACTTTTCCACGACCAACATGTCCTGTGGACAAGTGCTCGTGCCGTCGGCGCCCTGTGGACAGGACTCTAGTCGAACAATAGTTCGATTGAAAGTGACACGCCGTCAGCGGAAGCGGTCAGGGAGCTCCAGCTGCCGCCACACCGCGCGCCAGATGTCCTTGCAGGCAACGCCTGCGTCGATCGCCTCGCGCACCGTCCGTCCGCCAATCTCAGCCAGTACGACCGAATCGGCCCAGGCTCGGGCATAGTGCTCGCCGAGCTGCTCCGCCATTCGCTGCCACAGCTCCGCCTCACGCACGCCCCGAATCTAGCGCGCACCGGAAGTGTCGCCACCACGCGCCACAATGGTCGACATGACAGCGAACTGGGCCGACGGTTTTGGCGCCGCAACCCGCACCTGGTTCTCCGACGTGTTCGAGGGTCCCACCCCGGCCCAGGCTGCCGCCTGGCAGGCCATTGGCAGCGGCCAGCACAGTCTGGTCATCGCACCGACCGGCTCGGGCAAGACTCTGGCCGCCTTCCTGCACTCCCTCGACAAGCTCTCCCACCAGCCCGCCACCGGGAAGGTGCGCGTGCTCTACATCTCCCCCCTGAAGGCTCTCGCCGTCGACGTCGAGCGCAACTTGCGCGCCCCTCTGCGTGGGATCCAACTGGCCGCCGAGAGGCTCGGCGTCCCCGCGCCTCAGGTACAGGTGGCCGTCCGTTCCGGCGACACCCCGGCTGCGGACCGCCGCCGGCTCCTGAGCCATCCCCCGGACATCTTGATCACCACCCCGGAGTCACTCTTCCTGATGCTCTCGAGCCAGGTCGGCGAGACGCTGGATGAAGTGCAGACGGTGGTCATCGACGAGGTGCACGCGCTGGCCGGCACCAAGCGCGGCGCGCACCTTGCGCTGAGCCTGGAGCGCCTCGATGCCCTGAACACCCGCGGTGGGATGCAGCGGATCGGGCTGTCGGCGACGGTCCGCCCAGCCGAACGGGTTGCCTCCTTCCTCGGCGGTGACCGGCCGGTGGTCATCGTCCGCCCCGAGTCTGCCAAGCGCTGGGACCTGTCGGTGCAGGTGCCGCTCGAGGACATGACCGAGCTACGTCGCCCCGCCACCGACGATGATGACAGCCCGTCCCAGTCCATCTGGCCCTTCATCGAGGAGCGCGTGCTCGACCTGGTCGACCAGCACCGCTCGACGATCTGTTTCGTCAACTCCCGCCGGGTGGCCGAACGACTCACCGCGCACCTCAACGAGCTCCACGCGCAACGGCTGGGCATCGACTCGGACGACGACATGGCCACGCCGCCGGCAACCAAGCTGCCGCCCGCTCAGATCATGGCCCAGTCGGGGGCGACCACCGGACGCGACGGGACCGATTTCCCCGTGGTGGCTCGAGCCCACCACGGTTCGGTGAGCAAGGAACGCCGAGCGCAGATCGAGTCGGACCTGAAGTCCGGTCAGCTCCCCTGCGTGGTGGCGACGAGCTCATTGGAGCTGGGCATCGACATGGGCGCCGTGGGCCTGGTGATCCAGGTATCGTCCCCGCCCTCGGTGGCCAGTGGACTGCAGCGCATCGGACGCGCCGGGCACCAGGTGGGCGCGATCTCCCACGGCGTGGTGCTGCCCACCCACCGTGGCGACCTCCTGGAGTCAGCGGTGGTCACGCGCCGGATGCTGGAAGGCGCGATCGAGGAAGTGCACCGGCTGCGCAACCCACTGGACGTGCTGGCCCAGCAGATCGTCGGGCTGTGCGTCGACCGGGCCTGGCCGGTGGACGAGGTATGGAGGCTGGTGCGCCGCAGCGACCCCTTCTCCGACCTGCCCCGCTCGGCCTTCGAGTCAGTGCTCGACATGCTCAGCGGCCGCTACCCATCGGAGGACTTCGCCGAGCTGCGTCCTCGCCTGGTCTGGGACCGGATGGCCGACACCATCCAGGGCCGCCCGGGAGCGCGTCGGCTGGTGGTGACCTCCGGTGGCACGATTCCCGACCGCGGCCTGTTCGGCGTCTATCTCGTCGGCGAAGGCACGGCCTCGGGCAAGCACGAGGCCGGACGCCGGGTCGGTGAGCTGGACGAGGAGATGGTCTACGAATCACGGGTCGGGGACATCTTCACCCTCGGTACCACGTCATGGCGGATCGAGGAGATCACCCCCAACCAGGTGATCGTCACCCCCGCCCCCGGCCAGCCCGGCCGCCTGCCCTTCTGGCGTGGCGACCAGCCCGGACGCCCCGCCGAGCTGGGCATGGCCATCGCAGAGTTCACCGACGAACTGAGCGCAGCGGAGGATCCGCGCACCATGTTGGGTGAGCGAGGTCTGGACGACAACGCCGCCACCAACCTGGTCGACTACCTGGCCGACCAGCGTGCCGCCACCGGTGTGCTTCCCGGCCGCCGGACCATCCTGGTGGAACGCTTCCGAGATGAGCTCGGCGACTGGCGCCTGTGCGTCCACTCATCCGCGGGGACGGCCGTCCTGCAGCCCTGGGCGCTCGCGATCGAGCGGCGCGCCAAGGAACGGTACGGCGTCGAGGCACAGGTCACCGCCACCAACGACGGCATCATCGCCCGCCTCCCCGATGTCGAGTCCGCCCCGCCTGGAGCTGACCTGGTGGCGATCGACCCCGCCGAGTTGGACGAACTGGTCACCGAGCAGGTCTTCGGCTCGGCGCTGTTCGCCTCCCGGTTCCGGGAGTGCGCTGCCCGTGCCCTGTTGCTCCCCCGCCGCGACCCCGGCCGGCGATCACCGCTGTGGCAGCAGCGCATGCGGGCGGCGCAACTGTTGGCCGTCGCGTCCAACTACCCCGACTTCCCGATCATCCTCGAGACCATGCGCGAATGTCTCGAGGACGTCTTCGACCTCCCGGGGCTGACCGCACTGCTCGGTGACGTGGCGGCACGACGGGTTCGTCTGGTCGAGGTCGAGACCCCCGAGGCATCCCCCTTCGCCAAGTCGCTGATGTTCGGCTACGTCGGAGAGTTCATCTACGACGGCGACCAACCCCTGGCCGAGCGCAAGCTCGCCGCACTCAGCCTGGATCCGGCGCTGCTGGCCGAGCTGCTCGGTCGCGAGGGCGGCGCACAACTCCTGGACCCCGATGTGGTCGTGGCCCTCGGCGAGGAACTGGGCTGCCGCAGCGAGTTCCGCCGTGCGTCCAGCTCCGAACAGCTCTGGGACGTGCTGCGCACCACCGGCCCCCTGACCGAGGCCGAGTGCCGGTCGGCCAGCGACGACCCCGAACTGACCCGGCCCTGGCTGGACGAGCTGCTGGCAGCCGGTCGCATCGGTGCCTTCCGGATCGCCAGCGTCGCGATGCTGGCCGTTGCTGACGACGCGGGGTTGCTGCGCGACGCGCTGGGCGTTCCGGTCCCCGCCGGCTTGCCCGACCCACCGGTGACCGGTGCCCTGGATGCCCTCGCGAGGTTGGTGGTGCGTTGGACCCAGACCCACGTCGTCACCACCCCGGAAGAGTTTGCGAACCGATATGGCCTGCCCGTGGCCAGCGTCCGCTCCGTGTGGGCTGACCAGGTCAGCGCCGGCGACCTGGTCTCCGGTGACTACGGTCGGCCAGACCTTGGGCCGGTGCAGTACGTGCGCGCGAACCTGCTGGCGATCCTGCGCCGCCGCACCCTGGCGGCGTTGCGGGCGGGGGTCGAGGCCGTCGAGCAGCAGCAGTTCGCGCGCTTCCTGCCTGTGTGGCATGAGCTCGATGCTCCTGCCGAGGGGCCCGACGGTCTGGTGGCCGCCGTGGAACTCCTGGCCGGCTATCCGATCCCGGCCTCCATGCTGGAGGCGCTGGTGCTCCCGGCGCGGGTGCGCGGTTACCATCCTGGCCTGCTGGACGATGCCCTGGCCCGTGGCGAGGTCGTCTGGACCGGGCATGCCCCCATCGGCACCAAGGACGGATGGGTACAGCTGTGGCCGGCCGACACGGTGCTGGCCAGACCCTCGGAGGAAGCGCTCTCCGGTGCCGCAGCAGCCTTGTGGGAGCGGCTCGCGGCGGGCGGGGCCTGGCGTTTGGACGACCTGATCGAGGAGGGCATGACCCGCGGCGAGGCCACCGACGCGCTCTGGCAGCTGGTGTGGAGCGGGCACGCGGCCAGCGACACCTTCGCGCCCGTGCGCGACCTGGCCCACGCCGGTGCACTGAAGAAGCGCGCCGCCCCCAGACCCAGCCGCCGCAGCGCCCTGCGCCAGTTGCGAATCCCCCAAGCCCTGGGGCTGAGCGGACGGTGGGCCGCCGTGCGTCCCACACATGCGCCCGGACCCGAGTCACTGCTGGCAGCGGTGGTCTTCGAGTTGGGACGCTACGGCGTCCTGACCCGGGGCAGCGTGCTGACCGAGGCGATGACTCCCGCCTTCCCTGCCGCCTACCGCACCCTGTCCGCCATGGAAGAGGCCGGGCACACCCGCCGCGGCTACTTCATCGACGGCCTGGGCGCGGCCCAGTTCGCCCTGCCGGGAGCGGTGGACCGCCTGCGTGAGGAGGCTGCCACCCCTGCCCTGCTTCTGGCGGCCTGCGACCCGGCCAATCCGTTCGGCGCCGCCCTGCCGTGGCCCGCCAGCGACGGGCATCGGCCGACCCGCAAGGCGGGTGCCCTGGTGGTGCTGAGCGACGGGGAACCGGTCGTCTACCTGGAGCGCGGGGCGAGGACATTGGTGACCTTCGGTCACGAACCGGGAGCCGTGGGCGACGCGTTGGCCGTGGTGGCACGAGCCGTGCAGGAGGGACGCCTTGACAGCGTCCAGGTCGAGCGGATCAATCAAGTCCCTGCCCTGCAGGCGAAGGACCTCGCTCCCGCCCTGGAGGGGTCCGGTTTCACGATGACCCCACAGGGTTGGAAGGCTCGTGCCCGGGGCCGCTGAGCGGCTCCCGCGCCACTACGCTGAGCACAACATCGTCCGAATGCGCAGCGATCACCGCAAAGTGCGCACTCACCTGATCGGGGTCCGCGCATGCAGTCCGAGGCCAGCCCGTCCACGAAACGGTCGGAACGACTGGTTGCCCTGCTGGCCGCGCTGGCCGAGCGGCAGCAGATGCAGCTGAGCGAACTGGCGACCATCCTGGGCGCGTCGCCTGCGACGATCCGCCGGGACGTGGCTGCGCTGGCCGACCAGGGCCTGCTCACCCGCACCCACGGCGGCGTCCGTGCCGTGGGCGGGGGTGCAGAGCTCCCCGTCCGCCTCCGCGATGCCCGGCACCGGCGGGCCAAGCACGCCATCGCGCTGGAGGCCGTGGCCCAGTTGCCCAGCGGCCGGCACGCCATCGCTCTGACCGGCGGCACCACCACGACGGAGGTGTTGCGGGCGCTGCACCATCGCCACGACCTGACGATCGTGACGAACTCGGTCTCCATCGCGCTGGAGGCAGCCAACCAGGGCCAAGCGCGGGTGCTCATTGCCGGCGGTGTGTTGCGACCCAACTCCCTCGAACTGGTGGGAAGCCTCACCGAGTCGACCCTGCGCCAGATCAACGTCGGCACCGCCATCATCGGCTCAGACGGCGTGAGCCTGGCAGGTGGCCTCACCACACATGACGAGACGGAGGCCGCGACGAACCACACCATGGTGGAGCGCGCGCAACGCGTCATCGCGGTCGTGGACGGCTCCAAGGTGGGGATGGTGACCCTGGCCAAGCTCGCCGACCTGAGCGAAGTGGACCTGTTGGTCACCGACTCCAGCGCGGACGCCGCGGAACTGGCCCGCATCCGCAGCGCGGGGGTGCCGGTCCTCGTCGTCCCAGTTCCGGCAGGGGACGACTGAGCCGGACCGGCAAGGGTCACCGCTCAGCCGGACGAGGACGCACAGAAGCCCCGGGCCTGCGCCCGAGGCTTCGAGGTCTTGGTGGGTGCGGATGTCTCGTGGAAAGTGACACCGGAGTGTGACGCCGTGCGACAAGTCAGGCGACGCTGAGTGCCATCCGACGCAGTTCGGCCTCGGCCAGCTTCTCACTGACCCGGCGAAGGACGAAGGACAGCGGCACGCCAAGTGCTCCGCAGATCGAGGCCAGCAGCTCGCTGGAGGCCTCCTTCTGGCCCCGCTCGACCTCGGAAAGGTAACCCAGACTCACCCGCGCCGCCATGGACACCTCGCGCAGTGTGCGTCCCTGCTCGAAGCGCTGCTCGCGTAGGGTCTCACCCAAGACCTCTCGAACCAGCACTGGCTTCATGTTGCCCAACTTTCCATAGGCCCGCCCGGTGGCAGGGGACACACTCTCAACGACCAAAGATGGTGGATCAATTCCCTCAGCGGTGGCCGAGTTCAGTCAAAGGTCAGGATTTCCACCCCTAAGGGTGCGAATTTCTGGCCATTCTCCCCAGATCGGCCCCACTGGGGGGTTCGCGGGGTCCGCTTGGGAAGTCGACACAAACAGCTGACACGAAGTCGATGCAGTTCGCAACACTCGCGCGCCGGACCTCGGCGCGGTCACCAAACAAGTTCAATCCTCGAACGGCCACGGCCTCCGGGCCAGCCACCGCGATCCAGACGGTGCCGGGGTCGGCACCGTCCTGGCTGCTCGGACCGGCCACTCCGGTGCAGGCCACCGCCCAGTCCGTGCCCAGCACGGCGCGAGCGCCGATTGCCATCTGCCGGGCGGTCTCGGCATTGATGACGCCATGCTGGGCGATCCAGCCGGCATCCACTCCGGCCAAGGAGTGCTTCAGATCACTGGCGTAGGTGACCAGACCGCCCCGGAAGACAGCCGATGCCCCCGGGACGTCGGTGATCGCGGCACAGACCATGCCGGCGGTCAGCGACTCGCAGGTGCCGATGGTCTGGTGGCGCTGCGCGAGCAGGTGGACGAGTTCTTCGGCCTGCTGGGTCACTTCGCCTCGCGGCCCTCGGCAGCCCAACGCGAAAGGGCCTCCCGGCGGAGTTTGGCAGCCTCACGCAGGTAGTCCAGGCCCGTCACCACCGTCAACACGAAGGCGGCGGCCATCAGTGCCCAAGCAATCCACTGGACCGGCGTCGGCAGGTGCGGCAGCCACAGCAGGTAGAGCACCAGCGCGAGTGCCTGCACGAAGGTCTTGAGCTTGCCTCCCCGGTTGGCGGCCATGATGCCGTACTTCATGATCGCCCAGCGCAGGATCGTGATGCCCCATTCGCGGACAAGGATGATGATCGTCACCCACCACTGCAGTTCCCCGAGGATCGACAGCCCGATGAAGGCCATTCCGGTCAGCGCCTTGTCGGCTATCGGGTCCCACAGCTTGCCGAAGTTGGTGACCAGGTTGTACTTGCGGGCGATCTTCCCGTCCACGAAGTCGGTGGCCATGGCGATGCAGAACACGACGGTGGTCCAGATGCGCCAATCCATCTCGTGCGGATGGCTCAGCAACATCCAGGCGAACACAGGCACCAGCACCATGCGCACGGCGGTGAGCACGTTGGGGACATTCCACTGGCTGGGGGTCGCGTCCTGGGCAGTCATCGTTCTCCTCGTCGCGGGGTGAGACCACCCTAGCCGCGTCGCACCGGCCGGTCGCGTGGCGCGCTCAGGCCCGCGCGACCAGGTCGACGCCGTCGCTGTGCGTGACCACCGCATCGACGAAGTCACCCACCGCGGCGTGCGAGCCGATCAGGGTGGTGCAGCCGTCGACCTCGGGGCCCTGGTGGGCAGCACGTCCAACGACCTCGCCACCTGCCACCGACTCGACCAGCACCCGCACCATGTCCCCCACGCGCTCCTCGGCGCGCTGGTCGCACAGCTCGGTGACCAGGTCGGTGACTTCCTGTCGGCGTGCCTCCACCTCGTCCTCGTCCAGGTGCCCGTCCAGCGTGGCGGCCTCAGTGCCTTCCTCGTCGGAGTACCCGAAGACGCCGGTGACGTCCAGGCTAGCGGCCATCAGGAAGTCCTTGAGCACCTGCACGTCCTGTTCGGTCTCGCCCGGGAAACCGACGATGACATTGGACCGGATGCCGGCCTGGGGTGCTGCGGCGCGCACCTGGTCGAGCAGGGCGAGGAAGCTGTCAGCGTCGCCGAAGCGACGCATCCGCCGCAGCAGGGGGCCCGACGCGTGCTGGAAGGACAGGTCGAAGTAGGGAACCACCTTGTCGGTGCCGATCATGGCGTCGATCAGGGAGGGACGCATCTCGGCCGGCTGCAGGTAGCTCACTCGGACCCAGTCCAGCCCGTCCACCGTCGCCAACTCGCCCAGCAGCTTTTCCAGCAGGCGCAGGTCACCCAGGTCCTTGCCGTAGGACGAGGAGTTCTCGCTGACCAGGAAGGCCTCCTTGACGCCCTGCGTGACCAGCCACTGGGCCTCGGCGACCACCTCGTCGATCGGACGGGAGAGGTAGCTGCCGCGGAAGGAGGGAATCGCGCAGAAGGCGCAGCGCCGGTCGCAGCCGGAGGCGAGCTTCAGCGGCGCGGACGGCGAGTGGTCCAGGCGCCTGCGCAGCACGCGCGGTCCGCTGGCCGGGGCGATTCCCGCTGGCAGCTCCGTGTGGTGCCCGGGGACGGACACCGAGGCCGCGGCTTCGCGGCGCTGCACGGGCGAGACGGGCAGCAGTGTGCGACGGTCGCGCGGGACGTGGGAAATCACCTTCTGGCCGTGAAGGATCGCGTTGAGGCGCTCGGAGATGTCAGCGTACTGGTCGAAGCCGAGCACGGCATCGGCCTCCGGCATCGTCTCGGCGAGTTCCCGGCCGTAGCGCTCGGCCATGCACCCGACGGCGACGACGGCCTTGACCTTGCCGTCCCCCTTCAAGTCGGCGGCGGCCATCAACGTGTCGACGGAGTCCTTCTTGGCCTGCTCGATGAAGCCGCAGGTGTTCACCATCACGGCGTCGGCCTGATCGGGTTCGTCGACCAGGCGGAAGCCGCCGGCCTCAAGCCGGGCGGCGAGTTCCTCGGAGTCGGTCTCGTTGCGGGCGCAACCCAGGCTGACGAGGTGGACGGAGGTCAGGTGGGTCTGCGTGGTGGTGTCGCTCATAGGCCTCCAGTATCGCTGACGGTCCCCCATCCACCCGCACGCGCCGGCGGCGGCATTCACCGGCTGCCCACAGGCCGACGACAACAAAGCAGTCGTCCACCCCCAGCCCTGGTGGGAGGCTCTCACCGGTGCCGGGCGTGTCGGCTCAGCCCTGGGCGAGGTTGACCAGCACCTCTTCGAGATCGTCCGGCTTGACCAGCACGTCGCGGGGCTTGGAACCCTCGGAGGGGCCGACGATTCCGCGGGTCTCCAGGATGTCCATCAGGCGTCCGGCCTTGGCGAAGCCGACTCGCAGCTTGCGCTGCAGCATCGAGGTCGAGCCGAGCTGGAGCTCGACCACCAGACGCGCTGCGTCCAGAACCAGCTCAAGGTCGTCGCCGATGTCCTCGGCCACCTTGGCGGGGCCCGCAGCGGCGGTGACGTCCTCGCGGTACTGCGGCTGCAGCTGCTCCTTGATGACGCTGACGACCTCACGGATCTCGTGCTCGGTCACCCACGATCCCTGCACGCGCACCGGCTTGCCGGCACCCATCGGGAGGAAGAGCCCGTCACCCTGTCCGACGAGCTTCTCGGCGCCCGGCTGGTCCAGGATGACGCGGGAGTCGGTCATCGATGAGGTGGCGAAGGCGAGCCGGGAGGGCACATTGGCCTTGATCAGGCCGGTCACGACGTCCGTGGACGGACGCTGGGTGGCGAGGATCAGGTGGATGCCCGCTGCACGGGCCAGCTGGGTGATCCGGACGATGGAGTCCTCGACGTCGCGCGGGGCGACCATCATCAGGTCGGCGAGCTCGTCGACGACCACCAACAGGTAGGGGTAGGGGGAGAGCTTGCGCTCGGATCCTTCGGGCAGCTTGACCTCGCCCGCACGCACGGCCTTGTTGAAGTCGTCGACGTGGCGGAAGCCGAAGGCAGCCAGGTCGTCGTAGCGCATGTCCATCTCCCGGCAGACCCACTGGAGGGCCTCGGCGGCCTTCTTGGGGTTGGTGATGATCGGGGTGACCAGGTGCGGTATCCCCTCGTAATTGGTGAGCTCCACGCGCTTGGGATCGACCAGCAGCATGCGCACCTCGTCCGGGGTGGAGCGCATCATGATCGAGGTGATCATCGAGTTCACGAATGACGACTTGCCCGAGCCGGTGGCACCGGCGACGAGCAGGTGGGGCATCTTCGCCATGTTGGCGATCACGAAGCCGCCCTCGACGTCCTTTCCCAAGCCGACGACCATCGGGTGGTGGTCGTTGCGGGCCTTCTTGGAGCGCAGGACGTCGCCCAGGCTGACGACCTCCTTGTCGAGGTTCGGGATCTCGATGCCGATCGCGGACTTGCCGGGGATCGGGGACAGGATGCGCACGTCCGGGGAGGCGACGGCGTAGGCGATGTTCTTGCTGAGCGCGGTGACCTTCTCCACCTTGACGGCATTGCCGAGCTCGACCTCGTAGCGGGTGACCGTCGGGCCACGGGTGTAGCCGGTGACCTGGGCATCGATCTCGAACTGGTTCAACACCTCGGTCAGTCGGGAGACCACGGCGTCCGAGGCCTCGGAACGTGCCTTGGGCACGGTGCCGGGCTTGAGCAGCTCGGAATCGGGCAGCGTGTACTGCACGTCCCCCGACAACTGGAGTTGCTCGACCCGCTGCGGGATCGGGGTGTGGACGGGCGCCTCGAGCGGCGCATGGGCCTCGACCCCGGGAGCCATACCCGCGGTGACCGGCTCCTTCGATCCAGCCTGAACAGTCTCCGGCAGAATGTCCTGGGTGGGTTCGACCGAGGCGCTCGTGAGCGCCCTCGGTTCCCACACCTCGACGTCGAAGACCTCGTCGTCGGCGTCTGCACCCTTGACGATCGGGGTGTCGTAGGCCTGGTCGACGCCGTAGGTGGTGATCTGGCGCGGACGCTGAGCGCGCCGCACCTGGGCGGCCTCCCGAGCGTCGGCGGCCCGGTCGGCGATCTCGAAGAGGGGGATGCCGATGATGACGACGATGCCGAACAGCATCAGCAGGACGAGCAGCGGCACGGCCACCCAGACCGTGAGCAGGTCGGCGAGGATGCTGGACGAGATGTAACCCAGCACGCCGCCGGCGCCGCGCAGCGCCTCCGGCTCACCGGGGCGCGGAAGCCCGTGGGCGATGTTGACCAGGCCGAGGACGCCGAGCAGCAGGGCGCCCCAACCGACGACCTGTCGGCCGCTCGCGCCATTGTTCTGGGGGCGACGCAGGGTGCGCCAGGCCATCCAGAAACAGGCCAACGGCAGCGCGTAGCTGAGCGAGCCGAAGATGGTGGAGACCCCGACGCGGATCACTCGTCCGCCCCATCCGGGCAGCATGAACCAGAAACCCGCCGCGATCAGGATGCCCAGCGCGATCAGCGCCAGCCCAGAGCCGTCACGCCGCAGTTCGGGCTCGAGGTCGCGGGCTCCCCCGCCGACGGCTCGGGCGCCGGAACCGACCAGGTGCGCGGTGCCGCGCCATGCACTGGCAATGCCCCGGAAGAGCGGATTCGGGCGCGGCGTTGCAGCCTGCGCAGCCTTGGATGAGCGGGTGGATGAATTCTTGTTGCTTCCGGACGACCGCGAACCACTGGACGCCCGACCATTGCTGGACGGGGCGTTGCCACGGGACCGCGGTGGGGAAGACGCGCGGGTCGCCATGGCCCACAGGGTAACTGATGCACCGGCCAGCCCCCAGCCTCGACGCGGGGTCGCGGCTGAAGATCAGCCAGACCCACAGCGCGTGCCTGGCTGGGCATGCCTGGCTGGGCGTGCCTGCAGGCGCTCAGCCACTCACCGCTGGGGAAAGTGGTCCCATCCGGCGGCACCATCCCAGACTCGCCCACCGACCAGCACGCCGGCGCGTTCCTGCTGGGCGGTCTCCCGCACGACGCCAAGCACCCTCCAGCCGTCAGGCACCCGGTCAGGATCGAAGGTGGCGGCCAGCGCGTGGTCCTCTCCCCCGGCCAGCACCATCGCGAGCGGGTCCTGACCGGTGGCCGCGGCGACGGCCTGCACCGGCTCGTCCACCGGTATGCGCTGCGGATCCAGGTCGATCATGACGCCGCTGGCTTGCGCGATGTGACCGAGGTCGGCCAGCAGTCCGTCGGAGACGTCAACCATGGCCCCCGCGCCGTGCTCAACGGCCTGCCGGCCGGCGCCGTAGGCCACCTGCGGGCAGCGTTGCGAGTCGACGGCCGCGCGCGGTGAGCGAAAGCCCCGTCCGAGCGCCACCAATCCCGCATGTGCCCAGCCGAGCCTGCCGCGGATCGCGACCACCTGTCCCGGGCGGGCGCCCGAACGGAGCACGGGCGCCAGAGCGTCGGTCTGGCCGGTCACGGTGACCGAGATGGTCACCTGGGCGGCGCGGGTGGTGTCGCCACCCACCAGGGCGATGCCTGCCGTGGCGGCCTCTTCGCGCAGACCGGTGCTGAACTCCCGGGCCCACTGCAGGGGCAGGTCGGCCGGCGCCCCGAAGGCGACGACCATGGCAACGGGCACGGCGCCCATCGCCTCCAGATCAGCGACGTTGACGGCCACGGCCTTGCGCCCGATCTCGTGCGCAGAGGACCAGTCCCGGCGGAAATGCACGCCCTCGACCAACAGGTCGGTGCTGGTCACCGCAGACCCATTGACCAGGTAGACCGCCGCATCGTCGCCCACGCCGACGGAGACGGCTGGGGGCCGCGGCAGGTCGCGGGTGATGAGGCTGATCAGCTCGAACTCCCCGGTCTCACCCACGGTGGGCCCGGCCGCGGTGCCGGCGGTGCTAGTTTCCATGGCACGAGGCTAGCGTGGCGGGCCCTACCGCCCGCACGAGCGGAGGAGTCGTGATGGTCAAGGGATACATCCTGGTGCAGACCGAGGTCGGTCGCTCGGGAGTGATCAGCCGGGCCCTGCGGTCGGTGCCCGGCGTGGTGGTCTGCGACGACGTCACGGGGCCCTACGACGTGATCGTGCAGGCCGAGTGCGAGTCGATGGACGCACTGGGCCAGCTCGTCGTGCAGGGCATCCAGTCAGTGCCGGGGATCACCCGCACGGTGACCTGCCCGGTCGTCAACCTCTGAGCCGCACGAGTACGAACTCAGCGCAGACCGGTGGGGCGCTCCAGCGCCAGCTGGACCAGGTCGTCCACCAGCGATGGGTAGTCGACGCCGGCCGCAGCCCACATCACCGGGAACATTGAGCTGGGCGTGAAGCCAGGCATCGTGTTGATCTCGTTGATGATGACCTCTCCGTCGGGCGTGACGAAGGAGTCAACCCGCGCCAGACCCTCGCAGCCAGCTGCCTCGAAGGCCAATGCCGCCACCTCGCGCACGCGGTCGCGCACCTGCGGGTCGAGTTCGGCCGGAGAGGTGAGCTGCACCGCGTCCCCATCGAGGTACTTGGCGTCGAAGTCGTAGAAGTCGTGCCCCTTGACGACCACGATCTCGCCGGTCTCGGAGACCCGCGGGGCGTCGGTGCCGTGGCCCTGGAGCACGCCGCATTCAATCTCGCGACCGGTGATGCCCTGCTCGACGATCACCTTCGGGTCATGGGTTCGGGCCTCCTCGACGGCCGCCCGCAGGCCCGCCGGATCTGTGACCCGCGTGATGCCGAAGGACGACCCAGCGCGGCAGGGCTTGACGAATACCGGGAACTCGAGGCCAGCCAGCCCCGCGAGGGCGGCCTCGGGATCACGACGCCAGGCCAAGTCGGTGATTACCCGATAGGGGCCGACCGGCAGCCCGGCGGACTCGAAGACGACCTTCATGTAGTGCTTGTCCATCATCACCGCACTGGAGAGCACGCCGCAGCCGACATAATGCAGATCGGCCAGTTCGAACAGGCCCTGAAGCGTGCCGTCCTCACCGAAGGGGCCGTGGACCAGCGGCATCACGACGTCGACCACGCCCAGTGCAGCGGGCGGCTGAGCAGGGTCCAGGACGACCAGACCGCTGTGGTCGCCACCCAGGGGCATCACGACCTGGCTGGTCGATCCGGTGACCTCGGGCCGCTGCCCGGCGGTCAGGCGCAGGGGTTCGGGGTCGTCTGCGACGAGCACCCACTGGCCTTGGCGGGTGATCCCGATCGGGACCACGTCGTACTTCGTCCGATCGATCGCCTGCAGCACGCTCGCTGCGGTGGAGCAGGAGACCGCATGCTCCTCGGAACGTCCGCCGAAGACAACGGCGACGCGAATGCGTCCGGGCTGGTTCATCCGTTCCTCACTTCCCGTCGGCCGCGGGGGCCTCGCCGAGCGTGACCGGGCCGCGGGGCAGCCGAACACCCTTGCGGATGTCGTGGCGCTCCTCCGGGGCGACCTCGCCGCGCAGTTCCTCCAGCAGGTCGGTGATGGCCCGCATCATCCGCTCCCCGGCGATCTTGACCGCGAGGCGCTGGTTGTCCAGGTCATAGAGGTCGGAGAGGTCAACCGGGTCCCCGGCGATGACCGACAGGGTCTTGCGCGGGAAGAAACGCGGCAGGTGCAGCTTCTTGCCGGGGATGATGTGGTTCGCGCCCCAGCTGGCGACGGGGATGACCGGGACGCGGGAGGCGAGCGCGAGACGCGCGGCACCGGAGTGTGGGGTCATCGGCCATTCGTCCGGGTCGGCCGTGATGGTTCCCTCGGGATAGAGGACGACGAGTTCACCCGCGGCCAATGCGTCTTCCGCGGCCTTGAGTGCCTGGCCGGCATTGCGAGTGTTGCGCTCGACGGGGATCTGGTTGCAGGCCTTCGCGAAGTAGCCAACCACTGGCGCCTTCCAGATGTCCGACTTGCCCAGGAAGCGCGGCCAGCGACCGGAGTGGATCAGGTACTCCCCCAGCGCAACCGGGTCATAGTTGGAGATGTGGTTCGCCACCACCAGGGCACCACCGGTTGCCGGCACCCGGTCCTGGTTGCGCCAGTCGAGGCGGCACAGTGCCCGGTCGACGCCATGGACGACCGCACCGAGGAAGCGGTAAGCAGGTTCGCCATCGCTCTTGACGACGGTGCGCTGTGACATGTGTGCTCCTCGGGTGTTCGATGCTGCCCCACGAGACTAGTGGACGGCCACTCGCTAGCATCCACGACATGCTGCCCGACCAGAGCGCCCGCGACCTCGTTCCCGTCACCACGACCGGGGACGAGCCGATGACTGCCCTCACGGACGCCGGAGTCAGGGTGCCGGTCGCGTCGGCGGTGCTCAGCGCACAGTCATTGGCAGCCAAGGGGTTCGCCGCCCTGCACCCGGGCCAACGGGTGCTGGCCCGAATCCACGATGGCGCGGTGACAGAACTGGCCCCCATTTCCGTTGACCTGATGGTGCACCAGAAGAATGCATGAGTGGGCTTGGCCTCGTTGGGCATAAATCGAGTGCCCCAACGGAGCAACGGATTCAGCCGGGGTTCAGGAATTCCACCACTGGACAATTCTTCAACCCTCCCGAAAAGATCACGGCCCGGATACCTCGGGGGTATCCGGGCCGAGACCTGTTCATGGGGACTTGTCCACGCCGACCACGCCGGGGGGGCGGCGTATTCAGGTCACTTGGTCTTGGCGTCAGCGGCAGCCTGCACGCGGTTCTTGAGGTCGGTGCCGGGACGGAACCTGGGCAGGTCCATCGCGTCGGCCTGCTTGCGCTCCCCCGTGCGCGGATTGCGTACGACTCGGGCCTCGCGGTGCAACACCTCGAAGACGCCGAAACCGGTGATGGAGACCTTGCCGGTCTGCGCAACCTCGGTCGAGATGGTGTCTACGACGGCGTTCAGTGCACGCGTGGCGTTGGCCTTGTTCCCCTCGAAATGCTGCTTGGCCAGCGCATCGATCAGCTCTGCCTTGTTCAACGTAGTGCCTTTCTGTTTCTCGGCCCCGCGCCGAGTACGCCATCGCACTGTGCAGTGGCGCGGTTGCCAAGGTAGGCAAACAATTTCGTTGAATCCATCCGGAACCCTCACTTGGCGATGTTGTTCAGGAAAGTGAAAGCGTCCGCCTCCCAGCATGGGAAAGCGGACGCCGAGTCGAACACGGCCCCTCGAAAGCAATCGAGACGCCGGAACAACCGTCAGTCGGCGGTGCGGACGGGCAGCGAAGCCGGCTTGAAGGAGGGGCGGGTCGACTCATAGGCGGTGATGTCGGCCTCGTGCTGCAGTGTCGAGCCGATGTCGTCCAGGCCCTCTAGCAGGCGGGCGCGAGTGTGGTCGTCGATCTCGAAGTCGTGGCTGGTGCCGTCGGCCGTGGTGATGGTCCGCGACTCGAGGTCCACCGTGACCGGCTGGCCAGGGTTGGCGTCCTCTGCGCTCCAGAGCTTCTCGACGACCTCTTGGGGCACACGGGCCACCAGCAGGCCGGCCTTGCCGGCGTTGGACCGGAAGATGTCGCCGAAGCGCGACCCGATGACGACCTTGAAGCCGTAGTTCTGCAACGCCCACACGGCATGCTCTCGTGACGACCCGGTGCCGAAGTCGGGGCCGGCCACCAGGATCGAGCCGGACTTCCAGGGTTCGCGGTTCAGCACGAACTCGGGGTCATTGCGCCAGGCCGAGAACAGGCCGTCCTCGAAACCCGTCCGCGTGATGCGCTTCAGGTAGACCGCGGGGATGATCTGGTCGGTGTCGACGTTCGAGCGGCGCAGCGGGACGGCGACGCCGGTATGGCTTGCGAACTTGTCCATGTCAGTGCCTCTCAGGCGTTCGTGGTCGAGTTGGTGGCGGCCAGGTCAGCGGGGGCGCTGAGGTGACCGGTGATGGCGGTGGCGGCGGCAACAGCCGGGCTGACCAGGTGGGTACGGCCACCCTTGCCCTGTCGTCCCTCGAAGTTGCGGTTCGAGGTGGACGCACTGCGCTCACCGGGGGCCAACTGGTCCGGGTTCATGCCCAGACACATCGAGCACCCTGCGGCGCGCCACTCGGCACCCGCATCGAGGAAGACCTGGTGCAGACCCTCGGCCTCTGCTTCCAGGCGCACCCGCGCCGAGCCGGGGACGACGAGCATCCGGACGCCCTCGGCGACCTTGTTGCCCTTCAGCACGCTGGCCGCCAGGCGCAGGTCCTCGATGCGCCCATTGGTGCACGAACCCAAAAAGACGGTGTCGACGCCCACCTCGCGCATGGGGGTACCGGCCTGCAGGGCCATGTACTCCAGCGCGCGCTCAGCGGCGGCCTTCTCGACCGGGTCGGAGAAGTCGTCCGGGCTGGGGACGCGGGCACCCAGCGGTACGCCCTGACCGGGGTTGGTGCCCCAGGTGACGAAGGGGGTCAGCGTGGACGCGTCCAGGGTGACGACCTCATCGAAGGTGGCATCGTCATCGGTGCGCAGCGTCCGCCAGTACTCGACGGCCGCGGCCCACTCGGCGCCCTCGGGGGCGTGCGGGCGCCCCTGCAGATAGGCGAAGGTGGTCTCATCGGGAGCAACCATTCCGGCCTTGGCGCCCCACTCGATCGACATATTGCAGATCGTCATGCGGCCCTCCATCGACATCTTCTCGATGGCCTCGCCGCGGTACTCGACGATGTAGCCCTGGCCGCCACCAGTGCCGACCTTCGCGATCAGCGCGAGCACGACGTCCTTGGGGGTGACGCCCTCGGGCAGGGAGCCGTTGATCTCGACAGCCATCGTTTTCGGCTTGGCCTGCGGCAGCGTCTGGGTGGCGAGCACATGCTCGACCTCGCTGGTGCCGATGCCGAAGGCCAGGGCACCGAAGGCACCGTGGGTTGCGGTGTGGGAGTCACCACAGACGATCGTCATGCCGGGCTGGGTGATGCCCAGCTGCGGGCCGATGATGTGCACGACGCCCTGGTCCTTGTCACCGAGGGAGTGGATGCGGACGCCGAACTCGGCGGCGTTCTTGCGCAGGGTGTCCACCTGGGTGCGCGAGACCGGATCGGCGATCGGCTTGTCGATGTCGAGGGTGGGAGTGTTGTGGTCCTCGGTCGCCAGCGTCAGGTCAGGGCGGCGCAGTTGGCGACCGGCCAAGCGCAGGCCGTCGAAGGCCTGGGGGCTGGTGACCTCGTGGACCAGGTGCAGGTCGATGTAGAGCAGGTCCGGCTCGCCCGGTGCGCTACGGACGACGTGCGCATCCCAGACCTTCTCGCTGAGCGTCTTGCCCATGTGGCTCCCCTTCGTGGCGTTGATCCCCCGCGTCCGCGAGGCGGCGCGGAGGCCGCGCCAATGGGTCCAGTATGCCACTGGAATATCAGATTGCGAGACGCTAGTCTTGCCCTATGGACGACTCTTCGGGTGTTGGTGTTCTCGACAAGGCCGCGCTGGTGCTGACCGCACTGGAGTCAGGGCCCACCACGCTGGCCGGTCTCGTGACCGCCACCGGGCTGGCCCGCCCCACGGCCCACCGCCTGGCCGTGGCACTCGAGCACCATCGACTCGTGGGCCGCGACCTGCAGGGGCGTTTCGTGCTGGGGCCCCGCCTGACCGAGCTGGCCAGCGCCGCCGGCGAGGACCGCCTGCTGGCCACCGCCGGACCCATTCTCGCGCGTCTTCGCGACATCACGGGCGAGTCCGCGCAATTGTTCCGGCGCCAGGGCGACATCCGCGTCTGCGCGGCCGCCGCCGAGCGTCCGAGCGGGCTGCGTGACACCATCCCGATCGGCACCCAGCTGACGATGACGGCCGGGTCCGCCGCGCAGGTGCTGCTGGCCTGGGACGAGCCGGAACGGCTGCAGCGCGGGTTGAACTCGTCGTCCTTCTCGGCGGTGGCCCTGGCTGGCGTTCGTCGTCTTGGCTGGGCGCAGAGCGTCGGCGAGCGCGAGGCGGGCGTCGCATCGGTGTCGGCCCCGGTCCGCTCTCCATCCGGCAAGGTGATCGCCGCCCTCAGCGTCTCGGGCCCGATCGAGCGCCTCACCCGCCAGCCCGGACGACTGCACGCGCCAGCCGTGATGGCCGCCGCCGAGCGCCTCTCCGAGGTGTTGCGCCGCTCCGGCGCCAACGACTGAACCTTCCGACTGGGCTGACCCCGGTGCCGGGAGACCGGCGCCAGGGGGCACCTCAAACGGGCAAATGCACCAAGACCCGGATCCTGGAGAGGATCCGGGTCTTTGGTACTGGTAGCCCCGACGGGATTCGAACCCGCGCTACTGCCTTGAGAGGGCAGCGTGCTAGGCCGCTACACAACGGGGCCCTAGCGTGCTCTTGCGAGCGAGGAGAGTCTAGCGAAACATGCCCTGACGAGCAATTTGACCCTCAGCAGGGGTACTAGGACTCGAACCTAGACTAACTGAACCAGAATCAGTCGGGCTGCCAATTACCCTATACCCCTTGGTTGGCTGCCCCGAGGGGCAACGACGTGGAACTCTACCCGATCGAGGCCCGTGATTCCAAACCGGGGGTTCGGGTGGCCAGGTTCATGCGTCCGGCAAGCCACCACGCGATGGCGGCGAAGAGCGCGAAGCCGAACAGGTCACTGGCTGCATTGCCCCAGCCGATGACCTGCGTGGTGCGTGCCGTGGCGATGCCGCCGAAGAAGGCCGCCCAGCCGAAGGCGAAGAGATTGTTGGCCACGTGGCAACCGATCCCGGCCTCCAGCCCCCCCGTCCGCAGCACCAGCCAGCCGGCCAGCAGACCGAAGCCCAGCCGGTCCAGGAAGAGCGGCAGGTTCTGCGTCCCGTGCATCAACGCGAAGATCAGCGCGGACGCGACCACCCCCGCCCAGCGGTTGCGGGCAAGCGCCCCGAAGGACTGCAGCAGGAAGCCACGGAAGAAGACCTCCTCGGCGGCGGCCTGGAATGGCGAGGTGAGCAGCACCAGCAGCAGCCAGCCCCAGACATTGGCCTGTGGATCGGGCTGCCAAGGTGTCCCGATCCGTCCGACCAGCAGCACGGCGTTCAGTAGCACCGCCGCGATGACGAAACAGGCCAGCAGGTAGCGCCAGCGCACGCCGGGCTGCACGCTGGCCAGCCACTTGGGGTGCCGTCCGGCGATCCAGCGGGTCACCAGAATCGCGATCGGGATCAGCAGCGCCAGCGCCAGGTGGCTCGCGAACATGCCGATCGGATGCTCGAAGCGCAGCGCCTCGGCGGTGTAGGAGGCCAGCGTCGACGGACGTCCCACTGCGTACCACCCGAGCGCAATCACCAGCTGGGCGACCAACGGCACGACGACGAAGTAGCCCGCCAGACCCATGAGCGCACCCACCATGGAGCTCGCCGGCTGTGCGTCGGGCCCGGTCGTGACCTGCGCGTAGTCGACGCCAGCGGGCGGGTCGAGCGTGGAGACGGGGGTCAGACTCACTCCGCGTCCTCGTCCTCGTCCTCGTCCTCGTCCACGACAGTGTTGGTCAGGTCGCCGATGCCCTCGACCGTGACGGTGACGCGCTGGCCGGGCTCCATCGAGCCGACGCCGGCCGGGGTGCCGGTGAGGATGACATCGCCGGGCAGCAGGGTGGTGAAGGAGCTGATGTGGCTGACGAGTTCGGCGATGCCGCGCACCATCTGGCCGGTGTTGCCCTGCTGGCGCAGTTCACCGTCGACGGCGGTGGTGATGTCGAGCTTGGCGGCGTCGTCGAGGCTGAGGTGGGTGACGATCCACGGGCCGAGCGGGCAGAAGGAGTCGGCGCCCTTGGCGCGAGACCACTGCCCGTCGGTGGCCTGCAGGTCGCGGGCGGTGACGTCGTTGGCGACGGTGTAGCCAAAGATGACCTCAGCGACACGTTCGGCGGGCACCTGCTTGCAGATGCGTCCGATGACGACCGCCAGCTCACCCTCGTGGTGCAGGTCCTTGCAGGCCGACGGACGCACGATCGGGTCGTAGGGCCCGACCACCGAGGTATTGGGCTTGAGGAAGATCAGCGGAGTGGTGGGCACCTCATTGCCCATCTCTGCGGCGTGCGCGGCGAAGTTGCGACCGACGCCGACGACCTTGGAGCGGGGGATGACGGGCGCCAGCAACCGGACGTCGTCCAGCGCCAGACGTTCCCCGGTGTAGTTGACTGGGCCGGCCAGGGGGTCACCACTGATCGTCGCGATCGTGTCGGGGTTGTCTCCCCCGTCGGCGGCCAGTTCCACGATGCCGAAGCGGGGTTCGGCGCCATCGGGGGCAAATCGAGCGATACGCATGGGGCCCACAGTATCGGCGCCCCCGCACTGGAATACTCGTCGCCATGGCCAAGACCTTTTCCGCAGTCGAGTTGATCCGCACCAAGCGTGACGGTGGTGAGCTGGACGACCATCAGATCCGCTGGCTGATCAACGCCTACACCGACGGGATGGTCGCCGACGAACAGATGTCCGCGATGGCGATGGCCGTCCTCTTCCGCGGCCTGGACGACCGTGAGCTCGCCACCTGGACCCAGTCGATGATCGACACCGGCGAGCGGCTGGACTTCTCGTCGCTCTCGCGTCCGACCTCCGACAAGCACTCGACCGGCGGGGTGGGCGACAAGATCACCCTGCCGCTGGCGCCGCTGGTGGCCGCCTGTGGGGTCGCGGTCCCCCAGCTGTCCGGACGGGGATTGGGCCACACCGGCGGCACCCTGGACAAGATGGAGTCGATCCCCGGCTGGCGCGCGATGCTGTCGAACGACGAGATGATGCGCCAGCTCGAGGAGGTCGGCGCAGTGATCTGCGCCGCTGGCGACGGTCTGGCCCGCGCGGACAAGAAGCTCTACGCGCTGCGCGACGTCACCGGCACCGTGGAGGCGATCCCGCTGATCGCCAGTTCCATCATGAGCAAGAAGATCGCCGAGGGCACCGGATCGCTGGTGCTGGACGTCAAGGTGGGCTCGGGTGCCTTCATGAAGAACCGTGAGGACGCGACCGAACTGGCCCGTCGCATGGTGGCGCTGGGCAAGGCGGCCGACGTGAACACCGTTGCGCTGCTCACCGACATGGACACCCCGCTGGGACTGACCGCCGGCAATGCGCTGGAGGTCACCGAGTCGGTGGAGGTGCTGGCCGGTGGCGGCCCCGCCGACGTCGTCGAGCTGACCTTGGCCCTGGCTCGCGAGATGCTGCAGGCAGCCGGCTCGGACGTCGACCCCGCCGAGGCCCTGGCCGACGGCCGCGCGATGGACACCTGGAAGGCGATGGTCCGTGCCCAGGGCGGCGACCCGGACGCGACCCTGCCCGTCGCGAAGCACACCGACGACGTCGTTGCCGAGACCGATGGCGTTCTGACCCGCCTTGATGCGATGGCGGTGGGCGTCGCGGCCTGGCGTCTCGGCGCGGGACGCGCGCGCAAGGAGGATGCGGTGCAGGCCGGAGCCGGCGTGGTGATGCACGCCAAGCCGGGCGACCGCATGACCAAGGGCCAGACCCTGATGACCCTGCACACCGACACCCCCGAAGCCTTCGAACGGGCGCGCGAGGCGCTGGGCGGCGGCTACGAGGTGGGCGACCAGGCAGTCGAGCGCCAGCCGCTGCTGATCGACCGTATCAGCTGACCGGCACGATCGCGCCGGTTCGTTCGGGACGATGAGGCCAGACTCCCCTACCGACTGCGTAGCGGCACGATCTTTCCGATTGGCTTTGATTCGCGCTTCCGGGGCGCGCACAATGATCCCGACCGGCACGAACGTGCCGTTGGGAGGTGGTCATGGACGAACTGGGTGAGCAGCTGCGGCTGCGCCGCCGTGAGCTGGGTCTGTCTCAGGCTGACCTCGCCGACCTCGCCGACGTCTCCGAACGCACCGTCCGCGCCCTGGAACAGGGCAAGCACACGGCACGGCTCGACGTGCTGACCAAGGTGCTCGAGACCTTGGGGTTGCGGCTGGTCGCCACCTTGCGTGAGCGCCATGGCTGACCATCAGGACGTCCGTGGGGCCACCCGGGCCACCGTGTTCAAGGCCGGGACGCCTGCCGCGACCCTGACCCGACAGCACGACCGGACCCGCTTCGAGTACCTGGACGACTATGACGGCCCGCCGGTGGCGACGACCCTGCCGCGCGACGCGGCCCCAGTGGAGGCGCCCGCCGGGGCGGTGCCGCCCTTCTTCGCCGGGCTGTTGCCAGCGGGGCGGCGCCTGACGGCCCTGCGCCAAGCAGTCAAGACCTCCGCCGACGACGAACTCAGCCTGTTGCTGGCCGTCGGGGGCGACACGATCGGGGACGTCACCCTCGCGCCCCAGGGGCAGGAACCCGTCACGCCAGAGCCCTTGGTGAGCTCCGGCGTCCTGCGCTTCGCCGACCTGCTGACCTCGGCCGGGGTGGTCGACCGGGTGGGCCTGCCGGGGTGCAGGAAAAGGCGTCCGGGGCGATGATCTCGCTGCCCGTGCGGCTGGACGGGGTGCGGGCGATCATCAAGCTGGATCCGCCGGAGTACCCGGGGGCGGTCGAGAACGAGGACTACTTGCTGCGTCTCGCGCGTCGGCTGCCCGTCCCCGTGGCGCGGGCGGAGCTTGTCCGCGACGTCGAGGGACGGGCCGGTCTGGTGGTGGAACGCTTCGACCGCGTCCTGGACGCCGACGCAGGTGTGGCCAGGCTGGCCGTGGAGGACGCCTGCCAGCTGCTCGGCCGATACCCGGCCGACAAGTATGCGGTGAGCTCCGAGGAGGTGGCCGGCGCCGGCGCGGACGCCTGCCCAGCCCGGATGGTTGCCGCGCGCGGTGCCTTCGTCCTGTTCGCCTTCGCCTGGCTGACGGGCAATGGCGACCTGCACGCCAAGAACCTGTCCGTGCTGCAGCACCCAGACGGTGAGTGGCGACTGGCGCCCGCCCATGACCTGCCCTCCACGCTCCCCTACGGCGACCACACGATGGCGCTGGTTCTGGCCGGGCGACGGGAGAACCTGACGCGCACAGCCTTCCGCACCTTCGGCGGAACCCTGGGCCTGCCTTCGCGCGCCGTCGAACGGGCGCTCGACCAGGTGCTGACGGCGACCAGCCCGCTGCTGGACGACCTGCGCGACGGCGCCTTGCCGTTGACGCGCAATGCCACCGAACGGCTGGTGCGCCAATTGTCTCGGCGCCGCCGCGACCTCGAGGGCTGACCATCCCAGGCCCTCGAGAAACGGGGCCTGTGAGGACGGGGCACTCAGCTGCGGCCGAAGTCCTTCACCAAGCCGTAGAGGTAGGCGTCGGTGAGCGCCTCCCAACTGGACTCGATGACATTCGTCCCGACGCCGACGGTCGTCCAGGTTCGCTCCCCGTCGGAGAAGTCGATCAGCGTGCGGGTGATCGCGTCCGTGCTGGCACCGGTCTCCAGGATTCGCACCCGGTAGTCGATCAGCCGGAAACCCTTCACCTGCGGGTAGCTGGCGGCCAAGGCGCGGGTCAGGGCGTTGTCCAGCGCGTCGACCGGGCCATTGCCCTCGCCGGCGGTGGAGTGGGTCTCCCCCGCGGCGACCAGCCGGACGGTGGCCTCGCTGGTGGTGTCGTTGGCCTCGGCCATGCCGACGCGGTGCTCGGTGCTGGCGCGCCAGCTGGTGATCTCGAAGGGGAACTCCAGGATGCCGAGCTGGTCGCGCACCAGCAGCTCGAAGCTTGCATCGGCTGCCTCGTAGGAGTAGCCGAGCGCCTCGCGCGCCTTGACCGCGTCGGTGACCTGGGCGGCAACCTCCCGGTCATCGAGGTCGAGGCCCAACTGCTCGCCCTTGATCTGGATGTTCGCCCGTCCCGACATGTCGGAGATCAACATCCGCATCCCATTGCCCACCAGCGCCGGGTCGACGTGCTGGTAGAGGTTCGGGTCGACGCGGATGGCCGAGGCGTGCAGCCCGGCCTTGTGCGCGAAGGAGGAGTGGCCGACATAGGGCTGCCGGGCGTGCGGCGCCTGGTTGGTGATGTCGGCGATCGCGAGCGCCACATGGCTCAGCGAGGCCAGTTGCTCGTCGCTGACCAACGGCCAGCCGTACTTGAGCTGCAGGTTCGGGATGACCGAGGTGAGGTCGGCGTTGCCGGTGCGCTCGCCGTAGCCGTTCATCGTCCCCTGCACCTGGCTGACGCCCGCCTCGACCGCGGCGATCGAGTTCGCGACCGCGCAACCGGTGTCGTTGTGGCAGTGGATGCCCAGTTCGACGCCCATCTCGGCGGCGGACGAGACGATGTCGGCCATCTGGCTGGGCAGCATCCCGCCGTTGGTGTCACACAGCACGACGACCTCGGCGCCGGCGTCCGCGGCGGTGCGGACGACCGAGAGGGCATAGTCGCGGTTGGAGCGGTAGCCGTCGAAGAAGTGCTCGCAGTCGACGAAGACGTGCTTGCCCAGCCCGACCAGGTGGGTGACGGTGTCGTGCACCATCGCCAGGTTCTCCTCCAGCGTGGTGCGCAGCGCGTCGGTGACGTGACGGTCGTGGCTCTTCGCGACGATGCAGATGTACTTGGTGCCGGCATCGACCAGCGCCTGGGTCAGCGCATCGGAGGCAGCACTGCCGCCGGCCTTGCGGGTCGAGCCGAAGGCGACCAAGCGGGCGTTGTCGAGATCCAGCTCGGTCTTCGCCGCCTCGAAGAAGGCGGTGTCGTTGGGGTTGGCACCCGGCCAGCCGCCCTCGATGAAGGCGACACCCAGACCGTCCAGCAACCGCGCGATGCGCAGCTTGTCGGCCACCGACAGCCGCAGCCCCTCCTGCTGCGCACCGTCGCGCAGGGTGGTGTCGAAGATCTGGAAGTGCTCGGGGGCCAGCGGCTGGGTGGTCATGGGGGTACTACGCCTCCGATTCGGGGTGGGTCGCCGACAGTGTGCGCGATCCCACGCGCCAAGACCGTTGGTCCCAGCCCGTGGACAAATCGCTCAGTCCCCGGTCAGCAGACCCTGCGGGTCCACCCGTGGGTGTCCTCGAGCCGTCCGTACTGGATGTCGAGCAGCGCGTCGCGGATCTTGAGGCTGGCCGGCTCGGCGACCTCGGGCAGCACGACCTCCTCCTCCGCGTCCTTGAAGGAGCGGATGGGGGTGATGACCGCGGCGGTGCCGCAGGCGAAGGCCTCCACGATCGTCCCGTCCTGGATGCCCTTGAAGACCTCGGCCAGTTCCAGCCGGCGCTCGACGGGGATCAGGCCCAGTTCGGGCGCCAACTGCAGGATGGAGTCGCGGGTGACGCCGGCCAGGATCGAGCCGGACAGTTCGGGGGTGACGAGCTCGCCCGCGGAGGTGACGACGAACAGGTTCATGCCGCCCAGTTCCTCGATCCAGCGCTGCTCGGCGGCGTCCAGGAAGAGCACCTGGTTGCAGCCGTTCGCGTAGGCCTCCTTGGTGGCCTCCAGGGAGGCGGCGTAGTTGCCGCCGCACTTGGCGGCTCCGGTGCCCCCGATGCCGGCGCGGGAGGAGGAGGTGGTGACCCAGATGGAGACGGCGGCGACGCCGCCCTTGAAGTAGCCACCCACCGGGGAGGCGATCACCCAGAAGCCGGCGGTCTGCGCCGGACGGACGCCGAGGAAGGTCTCGTGGGCGATCATGAACGGACGCAGATAGAGGCTCTGCTCGGGCAGGCCGGGAACCCAGCGGGCGTCGGTGCGCACCAGCGCCTCCACCGCCGCCAGGAAGTCCTCCTCCGACAGTTCCGGGAGCGCCAGCCGATGCGCCGAGGCGGCGAAGCGTCGGGCATTCATCTCGGGACGGAAGAGCCACACCGAACCGTCCGCGTGCTTGTAGGCCTTGAGGCCCTCGAAGATCTCCTGCGCATAGTGCAGCACGGCGCTTGCCGGGTCCATCGGGATCGGCCCGTAGGGCACGACGGCCCCATCGCTCCAGCCCTCGCCGGCCGACCAGGTGGCCCGGGCCATGTGGTCGGTGAAGTAGTCGCCGAAGCCCGGGTCGACGGAGATCTCGGCGATGCGCTCCTCGGGGGTCCAGGTCGGGTTTTGCGGGGCGGAGAAGTCAAGGGCCATGGCCCGAAAACTACCCCAGCCCCCGCGCGGTGAGACCCACGGCCCACCTCGTGACCGCCCCACTAGGGTCTGGGCCATGACTTCACAGACCCCCACCCTCGCCGTCATCGGTGGCGATGGCATCGGCCCCGAGGTGACCGCCGAGGCACTCAAGGTGCTCAAGGCTGCGACGGGCGAGGACGCCTTCACCTTCGTGGACTACGACCTGGGCGCGGAGCGTTGGTTGCGCACCGGCGAGGTGCTGCCCGATTCCGTGCTGGAGGAACTGAAGGGCGTGGACGCGATCGTGCTGGGCGCGGTTGGCGCGGCGCCGGGTTCGACGGAGATCCCCAGCGGCCTGCTGGAACGGGGACTGCTGCTCAAGCTGCGCTTCGCGCTCGACCAGGCGGTGAACCTGCGTCCGTCCAAGTACTTCCCCGGTACCGCCACTCCGCTGTCGTCCGAGGTCGTCAACCGCGGACCGATCGACTTCGTGGTCGTCCGTGAGGGCACCGAGGGCCTGTACTGCGGCAATGGCGGCGCGGTGCGCGTCGGCACCCCGCAGGAGATCGCCACCGAGGTGAGCGTCAACACCGCCTTCGGGGTCGAACGGGTCGTCCGCGACGCCTTCACCCGCGCCATGGCGCGGCGCCAGAAGCTCACCCTGGTGCACAAGCACAACGTCCTGGTGAATGCGGGCGGCCTGTGGCGGCGCATCGTCGAGGAGGTCGGCGCGGAGTTCCCCGGGGTCACCACCGACTATCTGCACATCGACGCGGCGACCATCATGCTGGTCGCCGATCCGCAGCGCTTCGACGTCATCGTCACCGACAACCTGTTCGGTGACATCCTCACCGACGAGGCCGGCGCGATCACCGGCGGCATAGGCCTCGCCGCCAGCGCCAACATCAACGTGAGCGGCGAGTTCCCGTCCATGTTCGAGCCGGTCCACGGTTCTGCCCCCGACATCGCCGGGCAGCAGAAGGCCGACCCGACCGCCGCCATCTCGTCGATGGCCCTGCTGCTCGACCACCTCGGACGTCCGGAGGATGCTCGCCGGATCGAGCAGGCCGTCAGCGCGGACGTCGCCGAGCGCACCGGTGCTCGGCGCACCAGCGAGGTCGGCGACGCCATCGCGTCGCGGCTGTGACCCTCAGCCCGTAACTGCCGGGGCAACCCCGGAAAGGGGA
>NZ_BAAAKI010000012.1:0-7761 GCF_039527675.1 Luteococcus sanguinis | reverse complement strand
GGTGGCGGCTTCATGTCCCTTGTCCTCCAGCGAGCCGGGCAGGCCGGCCCGGTCGAACGCCTGCTGCTCGTCGTCGCAGGTCAGCACCCCGAAGCCGATCGGCGTGGCGGTGCGGATGCTCACCTCGGTGATGCCGTTGGTGGCGCCGGCGCAGACATAGTCGAAGTGCGGGGTGCCACCGCGGATCACCACCCCGAGGGCGACCAGCGCGTCGAAGCGATCCGCCAGGGCCGCGCAGGCGACCGGCAGTTCGAAGGTGCCCGGCACCCGGACGAGCGTGACATCGGTGACGCCCGCCTCGGCCAGCGCTCGCTGGGCGCCTGCCACCAGCCCGTCCATGACGGTGGTGTGCCACTGCGCCGCCACGATGGCGACCTTCAGCGCGGGGGTCTGGACGGTGATGGTGGGTGCTCCTGCGCCGCTCATGCGTGCGCCTCCTCGAGGTTGGTCGGCAACCGGTGGCCCATCCGGTCTCGTTTGGTGGCCAGGTAGGCGAGATTGTCCGGC
This sequence comes from Luteococcus sanguinis, assembly GCF_039527675.1. Lineage (NCBI taxonomy): Bacteria > Bacillati > Actinomycetota > Actinomycetes > Propionibacteriales > Propionibacteriaceae > Luteococcus > Luteococcus sanguinis. Next base: position 7,254 of record NZ_BAAAKI010000012.1, on the reverse strand, counting down.
CCCACGCCCACCAGGGACGGCCGGACGCCGGTGACGTCGAGCCCGTCGAGGGCCGCGACCTTGCCGGGGTTGTTGGTGAGCAAGGTGATGCGATCGACGCCGAGGGCGGTGAGGATCGCTACGGCGGCGCCGTATTCGCGCGCGTCGACGGGCAGGCCGAGGCGGGTCTGGGCGTCGACGGTGTCGGCGCCTGCATCCTGCTCGTGGTAGGCACGCAGCTTGTCGAGCAGGCCGACGCCGCGTCCCTCGTGCCCGCGCAGGTAGACCAGGACGCCCGGCTCGGACGACAGCTGGTGCTGGGCACGGCGCAACTGCTCCCCGCAGTCGCAGCGCAGCGAGCCCAGCGCGTCCCCGGTGAGGCATTCCGAATGGACGCGGACGAGGTTCGTCCCACCCTCTGTGGCCAGACCCAGCGGCGAGACCATCGCGAGGTGCTCAGCGCCGGTGAGCAGGTCGCGGAAGCCGACCGTCTCGAAGCGTCCAGCAGCGGTGGGGACGATGGTCCGGGTCACCTCCTCGACCCGGTCGTGGACGCTGCGCCAGCGCACGAGTTGCTCGATGGTGACCACCGGGAGGTCATGCTGGTCGCCGAGGGCGACGACGTCGGGAGTGCGCATCATCATCCCGTCGTCGTGCACCAGTTCGCCGATGACCCCCACGGGACTCAACCCGGCCAACCGGCACAGGTCGACGCAGGCCTCGGTGTGGCCGCGGCGCGACAGCACTCCCCCGTCGCGGGCGCGCAGCGGGACCACGTGGCCGGGCCGGGTGAAGTCATTGGGACGCGCGTCGGGCGAGGCCAGCAGCCGCGCCGTGGTGGCGCGGTCGTGCGCGCTGATGCCGGTGGTGGTCCCCTGGGCCGCGTCGACCGTGACCGTGTAGGCGGCCCGCAGCGCGTCGGTCGAGTGCGCCACCATCAACGGCAGCTCCAGGCGGTCGGCCCATCGCTCGGGCATGGGCGCGCACAGGTAGCCGGAGCTGTGCCGGATCGCCCAGGCCGTCCACTCGTCGGTGAGGGTCTGGGCCGCCAGGATGACGTCCCCCTCGTTCTCGCGGTCGTCGTCGTCCAGGACCAGTACTGGACGTCCCTGCCGCAGCGCGGCCAGCGCCTGCTCGATGGTGTTCATCGTCCGGCCTCCGCGCGGGCCTGCCGGAGGCGTTCGACGTACTTGCTCAGCACGTCGACCTCCAGGTTCACCGGGGCGCCGGGCCCCTTGCTGCCCAGGGTGGTGAGGCGCAGAGTGGTCGGGATCAGGGAGACCTCGAACCAGTCCGCACCCACCGCCGAGACGGTCAGCGAGACGCCGTCAACGGTGATCGATCCCTTCTCCACCACGTGTCGGGCGATGCTGGCGGGCAGGTCGAAGCGGACCACCTCCCAGCGCTCCCCGGGGGTGCGGGAGAGCACGGTCGCGGTGGTATCGACGTGGCCTTGGACGATGTGGCCACCGAAGCGTCCGTCCGCGGCCATCGAGCGTTCCAGGTTGACCGGGTCGCCCACCTGGAGCGCGCCCAGGCTGCTGCGGCGCAGGGTCTCGGCCATCACGTCGACGCTGAAGCCCTCGGCGTCGTGGTCGACGACGGTGAGGCAGACCCCATTGCAGGCGATGGAGGCGCCGGGTGTCGCGTCGGAGACCACAAGGGGTCCGCGGATGCGCAACACCGCTGATTCGGCGCCCTCCTGCTTGCCGGCCAGCGTGCCGAGCTCCTCGATGATTCCGGTGAACATCAGATCGTCCTTCCAGGGTTGGGTTGCAACACCAGGGCAAAGTCTTCGCCCTCGTGGATGACTTCGGTGGTGGTGAGGCGGGCGATGTCGGCGATGGTGCCGATACCCAGGTCTGCGGTGGCTGGACGTCCGGTGCCGAGCAACGCGGGAGCGATGCAGGCGATCACCTCGTCGACTAGGCCCGCCCGCCAGAAGGCTGCAGCCAGGCGTGGTCCGCCCTCGAGCCAGACGTGGTGGACGCCGAGTTCGCGGACCTCCTGCAGTGAGCGGTCGGGATCGCGATGGGCGAGGTGGACGAATCGTCCGTCATCGCCCCGGACGCGCGCCGCTGGTGGAATGTCGCGGACGCCCAGCACCACCCGCCAGGGCTGTCGCTCGGCCAGCTGGCCGGCTTCGTCGCGGGAGGTCATGCGGGGGTCATCGGCCAACACCGTCCCGGTACCCACCAGCACGGCGCCGCACTCGGCCCGCCGACGCAGCATCGCCGCCCGCATCGGTTCGCGGGTGATCCATTGGCTGGTGCCGTCGGCGGCGGCGCTGAACCCATCCAAGGTGGCGGCGAACTTCCAGGTGACGAACGGACGTCCGTGCTGCTGGGCGAAGGTCCAGGTGCGGTTCAGCGCCGTGGCTTGGTCGGCCAGCAAGCCCCCGCTCACCTCGACGCCGGCTGCCCTCAGCGTCGCGGCGCCGCCCGAAGCCAGCGGGTTGGGGTCCGACTGGGCGTGGACGACGCGAGCAATCCCAGCGTGCAGCAGCGCCTGCGAGCAAGGTCCGGTGCGTCCCGTGTGGTTGCAGGGTTCGAGGGTGACGATTGCGGTTCCCCCGCGGGCGCCGCTGCCCGCCTCGGCCAGGGCAGCAACCTCGGCGTGCGGAGTGCCGGCGCCCTCGTGCCAGCCCTCCCCCACGACCTCGCCGTCGCGGTCAAGCAGGACGCAACCCACCCGTGGGTTGGGGTCGGCGGCAGGTCCGCGCGTCGCCAGCGCGAGGGCACGACGCATGGCGTGCTCCAAGAGGCCCGAGTGGGCTTCGGATGTGGTGTGGTTCATCAATCTCCCCGGTCGGCTACATCGCCGTGCGCCGGGGTTTGCGGACGCGTCGGCGTCCGCTGGGTGCGCACAACCGACGCGCGCGGGCAGCCCGCACGACGTCGACGGCTGCGCAGCACCCGCCACGGGTCGTCGGCGCGCGCGCCGTGACCCACGTGTTTCCTCCCATCCGGACTTTCACCGTCGGTCCTGGAATTTCACCAGGTCAACCGTCCGCTGGCTGCGGACGGGTCGCGGACTCTTACCGCCGGTTCGGACTTGCACCGACCCCGGAACACGTTGAAATCGAGCATGCCACAGGGTCACAACCGCGGATCCGGCGTTCACACGGTGGCCGGCCAAGTTGGCCCTTGGCAGGGGCGTGACATCACTCTCATGCTTGATATGTGGGTGATGGCGGACGGCCTTGGCCGTGCAGGTGGGGGTGCCGGCCAGCGGCCGTGAAATTCCCTTGAGTGATCGGACGATCGAGTGAAGGCTGTCGGTATGTCACCAGCTGGATCCACCCCCGCACATGAAGTGCTCGCAGTCATTGAATGGCTCTCGACGCGCAAGGTCACGTATCAGGTCAACGGTGGCTGGGCCGTCGACGCCCTCGCCGGTAACCAGACGCGTGAGCACGGCGATCTCGACGTCTTCGTCGACGCCAACTTCGTGCCGGCCCTGCTGGCCTGGCTCGAAGAGCGCGGGTACTCCACCGTCGAGGACTGGCTCCCCATCCGCATCGAGCTCGCCTCGTCTGCTGGCCGAATGGACGTCCACCCGATGACCATCAACGCCCGGGGTGACGGGATCCAGCAGGGCTTCGGTGGCGAGACCTTCCTCCATGCCGCGGCCGAGCGCGCGACGGGAACGATCGACGGCGTCCCGGTCGTGGTCGCCACGCGCGCCCGTCTGCGTCAGCTGCAAGAGGGTTACGAACTCCGCCCCCAGGACCACCACGACCTCACGGTTCTGGCGCAGCTCAAAGCAGACCCGGGGAACTAGCCACGAGCCTTGGCCCGCAGCCCTCACGTCTGAGCCTGCACCCGGATCACCCGCATAATGCCGATGACAGGGCGTCTCCCTTTCACGAACCTCCGAGGTGCCCGACCATGTGCGCACCTGCGCTGACGACCATGACCATCGAGCTGAGGCCAATCACCGTTGCAGACGCGGAGGCGCATGCCGCGGGCGAGGACGATGAGTCCGTGAAGTGGCTCAGCGGCGGCTACGCCCCGATCGAGCGGGTACGCGACTACCTGCCGGGTCTCGAGGACAACTACCGACGTCAGAGGGGCAAGCGAGGCTTCGGCATCTGGGTAAACGGTCGTCTGGGCGGCTACATCGACTTCGACCCGGACCGTGAAGACGGGCTGGCACCTGGAGATGTGAACATCGCCTACAGCGTTCACCCGTGGGCCCGCCGTCGAGGTGTGGCCGTGGAGGCCGTGAATCTCTTGTGCCAGTGGATGGCTTCCTGGGACATCGATACGCAAGCCGCCATCCGCGTTGAGCCTGAGAATGTCGCGTCGGTCAAGGTGGCCGGGCGTGTCGGGTTCAAAGCCGTCGGCGAGCTAATCTGATCCACTGATGTCCAAGCGGACGGAGCACCTGCCCACCTACTCCTGTTCCGCCGTCCCCTTACTCAGCCGAACATCTGCCTCTGGCGCAGGTAGATCAAGAATCCGTGGCGAGCTCGCGGGCTCGCCTGACCAGAAGTTCCATGATCCGGTCGGAACATAAGTTCTCCTCAGCCCGCGCATCAATGGCCTGGTCGTACTCGTCGTCGAGTTCCACCAGGTCCTGCAGTTCCTCTGGCCCGTCGTGACCAATGGCATGCATCGCCGCGAGGAACTGTTGCCCGCTAATCCGGCCCGTCAGGAAGTCCTTCGCGGTGGCGCGAGCGAAGTCCCACGGGTCATCCTCAGCGCGCAGCTCATTCCTCGCTCTTGCTGACGACCACATGCACTGATCATGTCAGGCGCTTCGCATGACCAAGTCGAGCAACGCACTGTCATCAGCGTGAGGCGTTTCGTGTCAAGGCTGGGTCGGGTGTCCCGGGGTTTTCGTCGGTCCCTGCATAGGTAATGGAGCTGGGCTCTGCAGCGTGTGATCGGGTTGGTCGACGAGGGTCGGGGCTGCCCATGATGACAGACGGGATACCGATGGGGTTCCCAATGCCGCTGAGGGCTCGCCCCGACCCAGCTCTTGGGTGTGGACGCCTGGCTGATGGCGACGCGGGCGGGTGGCTTGTAGGGGTTGGTTCAGGCAGCGATGGCCTCCAGGTGGACGACCGTGGCGACGGGCCTGCTGCCAGTGGAGGCGATGTCGGGGCTCCAGGCCTGGCCGGTGGTGACGATCGCGTAGAGCTGCCGCAGGATCGCCGCCGCGACGATGGTCTGGGCCTGGGTGGGCTTGAGCCGATTCGTGTTACGGCTGGTCAGATACCGGTAGCGGGCCGCGTAGACACGGTTGTTCTGCAGGCAGCCCCAGACCGCCCGCCAGGCCGCGACCCTCAATGCCGGCCGACCCGCCCCGGTCAGCCGGGCCTTCCCGGTGAACGCGCCGGACATCCGCTCCCGCGGCGCCAGACCAGCATGTTTCACGACGGCGCGGGCGGAGGCGAAGCGGGTCAGGTCACCGGTCTCGGCCAGGATCGCGGCCGCGCCGACTGCGGACAATCCGTCGATGCTGGTCACCAACGAGGTGAGGCCGAGCTCGTCGAGGACGGTGGCCATGCGGGCCTCGACATCGACCTGCTGGGCCTTCGCGTGGTCCCAGTCGTCGAGGACCCAAGCGATCCGTTCGAACGCGGAACGACGGTGCTCGATGACACCGGCCGGATCGGCCAGCGCCTGGAACAGGCCGGTGGTGATGCGGTGACAGGCCTTGGTCTTGCCACGGCGCTGGACCTCCTGGAGGACCTGGTGCTCGAAGCGAGCCAGGCCGCGGCGCCGGGTCAGAGTCAGGTCACCGCCGTCACGGACCATGATCACTTGCAGCGCGGCGACCCAGGTGGTCGACTTGAACGGCTGCTTCGCGGCCGCCAGCGCTGCGGGCCAGACACATTCGAGCAGGTCACGGATCTGCTGGACCGCCTCGACGCGCTGTCCGAGCAGACGTTCGCGGCGTTGCCCGAGGTAACGCAGCCGGGACCAGGTCTCGTCGACCGGTTCGGGCAAGTAGCAGCGCAACTGGGCGGTCAGCCGGGCGATCAGGACAGCGTCCTTGTCGTCGGTCTTGTCGATGGTCAGGTCCTCGGTCTTGCGGGCCCACGACGACAACATCGGCTGGACACACACGAAGCTCATGCCCCGCTGGGCGGCGAGCTGCCCGAGGACGCGCCAGCGGTGCCCGGTCGGTTCGCAGGCGACCGTCACGCCGGCGTAGCCGGCTTTCTCGGCGCGGTCCGCGGCCCAGTCCAACGCTTTGCCCAGGTCCCAGGCCTTGCAACGGAACGTTCGGCGCGCCAAGACCTTCGAGTCGTGGTCACAGACCACCAGCATCTGCTTCACGTCCGCAAGGTCGATCCCGACGATCGCGTTCGTGACCGGGACCGCCTCCCGGAGCCGCCCGAGTCGGGCATTGCGGTTGCGGTCACCACGGGAAACACCACTAGCGTGAGACATGTTCGTCCTCCTTCTGCGATGGGACACCAAGCCCTCCAAGCGCAGCAGGAGGACGTTCCCTCACGCCAGACCCCGTGTGCTCAAACACGTTCCTATGCCGCTGGTCTCACCCAGGGCTGGGTGGCCCCTCTGCCGTGCGAAAGGCGTCACGATTCACGTCATGCCGACCATCGGGTTCTTGCACACCTCCCCAGTTCACGTGCCCACCTTCGAGGCGCTGCTGAAGGAGGTCGCGCCGTCCGCCCACGCCCTGCATGTCGTCGACGAAGACCTCCTGGCCGACGCCCGGACACACGGACCGGCTGCAGTCGCAGACCGAGTCCAGACGGCACTCTTGAGACTTCAGGACCGAGGAGCAGGCGTCGTCTGCTGCACCTGCTCGACGATCGGAGACGTCGCCGAGCAGGCAGAGGTCGCGATCCCCGTCTTCCGAGTTGATCGCCCCATGGCGTCCCAGGCCGTCAAGGCCGGACGACGAGTCGGCGTGGTCGCTGCTCTGGAGTCCACCATCGCGCCCACCTCGACTCTCCTGGAAGACGTAGCCCGCGAGGCCGGACGCGCGGTGGAGCTTCAGCCCGTCCTCGTGGAAGATGCGTGGGCTCGTTTCGAGGCGGGTGATGTCGCCGGCTACCTCGAACTCATCACCGAAGCAGCACGAGGCATGGCCCGCGGCGTGGACGTGATCGTCCTCGCGCAGGCCAGCATGTCCGGCGCCCAGGCGGCCTTGGGCGACCTGCCGATACCTGTCCTGAGTTCGCCTCGGGCTGCTGCCGAACACCTGGTGGTCCATTTCTGAGACCAGCGCACTCAACTGGCACCCCTCTGTGTCAAGAAGGGGTCATGACGCGATCGGCAGCGGGGTCGTAGT
>NZ_BAAAKI010000011.1:0-49250 GCF_039527675.1 Luteococcus sanguinis | reverse complement strand
GCGCGGCCAGGTAGCCCTGCAGACGAACCGACGCCGTTCCGTCCTTGGCCTCATGGCCGATGACCGCGATCCGCCGACGACCCAGTGACAGCAGGTGTTCCACCATCGCGCGCGATGCGGACACCGAATCGACGGCGACGTGGTCGTAGCCGTCGGGGACGGCCCGTTCGCCCAGCAGCACCATGGGCGTCTGGGCATCGCGTCCGTCGAAGTCTGCTGCCCGAAGGGAGAGAGGCGAGAAGATCACTCCGTCGACCGCGTGCCCCTTCATGCCGTCCAGCACGACCTGCTCCTCGGCCCGGGAACCGTTCGTGACGTCCATCAAGGCGATCCACCCGAGGTCACGGGCGATCTCGGTGAACCGCTGCGCCAGCTCGGCGAAATAGGGAGAGTCGATCTGCGGGATTGCGAGGGCGATGAAGCCACTGCGCCCGTACTTGAGTTGGCGAGCGGCGATGTTGGGTCGGTAGCCAAGATCATTGATGGCTGCCTGCACCTTGGCGCGGGTACTCGCCTTCACGTGCGGGTAGTCGTTGACGACATTGGACGCGGTGCGCACAGAGACTCCCGCCCGCTCTGCCACGTCGATCAGTCGAATCGCCATGGTGGGAGCCTAGCCACGTGCCGACCTGTTGCGTCACAAAATTGCAACGGAGGAAAATTGTTTCCGAAAAGTCTGGACACACCAGTTGCAGCGTTGCAAAGCTTGATCAAAGCACTGGCCGGGCACCGGAGCCCGACCCATGGACGTCCTTGACGTAGAGGGCGTCACGACCCAGCGGAGGCTTCCATGAACCATCCCTCGACCACCTCGCTCACCCGCCGCGGCATCATTGGCGGCGGGCTCGGCCTTTCGGCGGCCGGCCTGCTGAGCGCCTGCGGTGGCGGCAAGAGCGCGACCGGTGATTCCGTCGCGACCGGCGCCGCCGCGAGTGCGGCCGCCACGGCCTACGACGGCCCTGAGGTCACCCTGTCCTTCTGGAACGGGTTCACGGGCGGTGATGGCGCCTACATGAAGAAGTTGGTCGACAAGTTCACGGCCGAGCACCCGAACGTGAAGATCACCACCCAGACGATGCAGTGGGCCGACTACTACGCCAAGCTGCCGACGGCCGTCCAGGCCGGCAAGGGCCCCGATGTCGCGATCATGCACGTCGACTCGGTGGCCACCAACGCCGCCCGCAAGATCATCCAACCCCTCGACGACGTCGCCAAGGCACTCAGCCTGACCGAGAGCGACTTCGCGCCCGTCCCGTGGCAGGCCGGCATCTACAACGACGTGCGCTACTCCATCCCGCTGGACGTGCACCCGATGGGCTTCTTCTACAACAAGGACGTCATGGACAAGGCGGGTCTGGACGCAGACAAGCCGCCAACCAACAATGACGAGTACATGGACGCGCTGGACAAGCTGAAGGCCAAGGGCATCCAGGGCCACTGGGCCAGCCCCTTCCAGTTCACGGGCGGCATGTCGCTGTACGCGCTGGTGCACCAGTTCGGCGGCTCCCTCTTCTCCGACGACGCAGCCACCGCCACCTGGGACTCCGAGCAGGCGGTCAAGGCCTTCACCTGGTGGACCGACCTGATCAAGAATGGCCACTCGCCCGCCAAGGTCGCCCAGGACGCCGACATCATCGCCCTGCAGAACGGCAAGACGGCCTTCAACTGGAACGGCATCTGGTCCATCAACAGCCTCAACGAGAAGACGGGGCTCAAGTGGGGCGTCGCCGCTCTCCCGACGATCGGTGAGAAGGCGGCTGACTGGGCCGGTTCGCACCAGTTCGTCCTGCCCACCCAGAAGACGGCCGACCAGAACAAGTCCACCGCCAGCCGCGTCTTCCTCAACTGGATCTCGCAGCAGTCGCTCGAATGGGCCAAGGGCGGCCAGGTTCCGGCCCGCAACTCGGTGCGCGACTCGGCTGAGTTCAAGGCGCTCACCGAGCAGGCCACCATCGGCGCCCAGATCAACGACCTGGTCTTCCCGCCCGCCGTGCCCGGCATCGCGGACGTCATCGGTGAGTTCTACAAGTCCTGCAATGAGGTCACCCTCGGCTCGAAGGACGCTGCCACCAGCCTCAAGGAGTCGGCGGCTCGCGCCACCAAGATGCTTGAGGCCAACAAGAAGAAGTACCAAGGATGAGTTCCCCCGCGCTCGGTCCCGCCCTCGGCCAGCCGGCCGGGGGCGGGACCCCCGCGTCGGTGGCCAGGGGCAAGCGGGTGCATGGAAACCCCTTCATCCCATGGCTGTTCCTGGCGCCCTACCTGCTGCTGTTCATGCTGTTCGTGCTGGTGCCCGCCGGTTACGGCCTGTGGATCAGCCTCCATGACTGGGACTTCACGCTGCCGGGGCGCCCGTGGGTCGGCGCGGAGAACTACACGAACCTTTTCGACCCCGAGTCGGTTGCCTACGACGACTTCTGGAATGGCATGAAGAACACCGGCCTGTTCACGCTGATGTCCGTGCCCCTCCTGATCACCGTCCCGCTGCTGCTGGCCCTGCTGCTCAATCGCCAGTTCCCGGGACGTACCTTCTTCCGCGCCATGTTCTTCGCCCCCTATGTGCTTGGCGTGGCGGTCATCGGCCTGATGTGGCGCTACTTGCTGGACGGCAACTTCGGCATCGTCAATCGGCTGCTGCACACCAACATCCAGTGGACCACCGACCAGCCCTGGGCGTGGATTGCCCTGGTCGGCGTCACGGTGTGGTGGACGATGGGCTTCAACGCCATCATCTACCTGGCCGGTCTGGGCGACATTCCACCGGAACAGTACGAAGCAGCCTCCCTCGACGGGGCGAACACATGGCAGCAGTTCCGAAACATCACCCTGCCCGGCCTGCGGCCGGTCCTGATCTTCATCATGATCACCACGATCCTGGCCAGCGCCAACATGTTCGGCCAGTCGTACATGATCACCACCGGCGGCCCGGCGCAGTCGACGCAGACCGCGATCATGGTTATGACCGACCTCGGTTTCAAGCAGAACCGAGCCGGCCAGGCCGCGGCGGAGAGCTACCTGCTGGCGTTGTGCCTCGGGCTGGTCTCACTGCTCCAGTTCTGGCTGATGCGCGACAAGGACGCTGCTGCCGCCCGCAAGGTGGCCAAGGCGGCCGATCGTCGGCGCGCCAAGGGCGTCCAGGTCGATGGGTCCGTCGAGGCCTCAAGGGAGTTCGCATGAACCGCACGCCCCGCAACCCCCTGTTCTGGCTGATGATGGTGGCGTTGACGCTCGTCTTCATCGGCCCGCTGCTGATGGTCATCCTGACCTCCTTCAAGACCCGCAGCGAGTCCCAGCAGGTGCCGCCGACCTTCATCCCCGAGACCTGGACCCTGGGTGCCTACCGCACGCTGCTGAGTGACGCGGGTTCGCCGGTGATGCAGTGGTTCGCCACCTCGTTGATCGCCGCCAGCCTGCACGCGCTGCTCGTCGTCACCGTCGCATCCATGGCTGGCTATGCATTGGCCAGGATGCACTTTCGTGGACGCACTGCGATCTTCGGCCTGATCCTGTCGACCATGTTCGTCCCGGGCTTCATCTTCCTGATGCCGAACTTCGAGATGATGAGCAAGCTCCAGTGGCTCGACACCCTCCAGGCCCTGGTGGTGCCCGGCGCGGCCGGTGCCTTCGGGGTGTTCTTCATGCGCCAGTTCTTCACCGCCCTGCCCGTGGAGCTCGAGGAGAGCGCCCGCATCGATGGTGCCGGGCCGATGACCACTTTCTTCCGCATCGTCCTGCCCAACGCCAAGGCCGCCGTCATGACGCTCGTCGTCCTGAGCTTCCTCGCGAACTGGAATGACTTCGTCTGGCCCCTGTACGTCATGTACGACAAGCTCACCCTCCCGATCGGGTTGAGCCGGCTTCAGGGTGCGTACACGATCGACTACCCGGTCGTCATGGCCGGCGCATCGATCGCCGCCGTCCCCGTCCTTGTCATCTACGTGTTCTTGCAGCGCTACATCATCCAGGGCGTCGCCAGCTCTGGCCTGAAGTGAACCCATTCCCACTCCACAAGGAGACGATGATGAGTGCTCCCACCACTCGTACCGCTCGATCGCTTGCCGCCGTCGCCATCGCTGGCTTGATGCTGACGTTCTCGGCCGCTGCCCTGACCACGGCCAGTGCGGACACGCCCGCCACCTACACCAACCCGGTCTCCCAGTCCTTCGCGGACACCTATGCCGATCCGTCGGTCATCCAGGGCAAGGACGGATGGTGGTACGCCTACGCCACCGCCGACCCGCTCCGCGCCGGTGAACCCAGCGTCGTGGGCCACATCTCGCGCACCAGGGACTGGGTGAGCTGGGACTACATCGGCCCCATCTTCACCGACGCCAACCGCCCGTCCTATGCAACCGAGTCCGCCGGGCTCTGGGCGCCGGACGTCCGGTACATCGACGGACGGTACGTCATGTACTTCAGCGTCACCGACACGACGCTGAACGACGGCGTCGACAACGCGATCGGTGTGGCCACCGCCCCCACTCCCACCGGCCCCTGGACCCCCACCGCCTCACCGATCGTGGCGCCTCGGGCCAACAACCCCGGTGACTACTTCTGGACCATTGATCCCAGCGGCTTCACGGACACGGACGGCAACCAGTACCTGTCCTGGGGCTCGTACTACGGAGGCGTGCACATAACGCGCGTCTCTGACGACGGGCTGACGCGCGTCGGTGAGCCGACCCAGATCGGCCACTGGGACCGTTACGAGGGCAGCTACATCGTCGAGCACGACGGTTGGTACTACCTGATGGCGTCCTCGGCGAACTGCTGCGCGGGGCCCACCACCGGCTACTCCGTGTTCGCGGGGCGCTCCCGATCGCCGATGGGGCCCTACCTGGACCAGGACGGGCTGGACCTCAACGCGTCCGTGACCGGTGGCACCATCGTCGTCACCCAGAACGGAAACACCTGGGTGGGGGCTGGGCACAACGCCATGTTCACCGACGCATCTGGGCGTGACTTCCTCGTCTACCACGCCATCGACCGCAATGACCCATGGCTGGCCAAACCCTTCGGCATCAACAAGCGCCCCATGCTGATCGATCGCATCGACTGGATCGATGGCTGGCCGCGGGTGAATGCCGGCTTCGGGCCTTCGGACGCCCCGATGGCCGCACCGGTGGTGAACTCCTTGGTGGGTGCAACCCCGGCGTCGCCCGCCGACGGGATGTCTCGGACCACTCCCGTGGCCGACCCCCAGGGCGGCGTCTCCGCCCTGGTCAACGGCACCTCGTCCACCTCCGCACTGCCGGCCGGTGACGTCCGCGTCCGGATGGACGTGAAGTCAGGCGCGAAGACCCAGGTCTTCCTCGGTTCGGGCCGTGACCAGGTGAAGGTGGTCATCGACCCCATCGCGCACCAACTCAGCCTTCAGGTACGTGGACGGGTCGTCACAGACGGGCTCCCGGAGCTCACGGGTTGGGCCAGCGTCGTGGTCGAGGTGGATCGTGGAAACCTGACGGCCCATGTATCGCCGGAGGACTTGTCCGACCCGGCGGCGATCGTCCGAACCACGGTGGCGGGCTTATCGCTCCCCGCCGCGCCGGTACGTGTCATCGGCAATGGTCTGGTCGACAACTTGACTGCCGCCCGACCCGCGGTCGAGGCCGTGGCCCTGAGCCCGCAACCGGCCCGCGGTGCAAGCTTCTTCACCGACGAGTTCAACGCTTCGATGGATCCCTCATGGCAGTGGGTACGCCCGCAGGCTGACGTCTCGCTCACCTCCGACTCACTGGTCTGGCCACTCAGGTCTGTCGACCTGACCGGCGCGGGGGGTTCGGGCGCGTTGTTGCTGCGCGAGGCCCCGCCGGGCGACTGGATCGCGGAGACGAAGTTCACCCTTGATCTTGGCCAAGACTCGAACGACCGCAACTACCAGCAGGCCGGACTGGTGGTGCACAACACCGATGACGACTTCGCTCGCCTCGGCTCGGTCTCCATCTGGGGCACCCGCACCGTCGAGTTCGGACGCGAGACCGCAGCCGCTCCGGATGGACGGGTCAACTACGGCGGCGCCATCGTCGGGGCGAACGCTGCGACCATGTGGATGCGGATCGCGCACCACACGGCCGCCAACGGTGAGCAGCTCTACCGGGCAGCGATCAGCCGCGATGGCACCAACTGGTCCTGGGGCGCCACGTGGACCTTCGCCGCCGGCACGAATCCCAGGATCGGTCTGTACACCGGAGGCGGTGCAACCCCTGCGGCTGCCGCCAGCTTCGACTGGTTCCGCATCGACACGGCCACCGCTGCCCCGGGTACATGGCCCAACTGATGAATCCGCGCCGCTTCCGGCGGGCAGCGGCCGTGGGTGCCTTGGTCCTGGTTTCCCAGGGTGCCCTGGTCGCGTGCTCGACCGGCTCGACCACGCCTGCGGTCAGCAGTACATCGGCCGCGACCCCATCGTCGGAGACATCCATGTCCGGTTTCACCAACCCCGTCTTCGCGGCCAACTTCCCTGACCCACAGGTCATCGACACCGGCTCGGGGTATCTCGCGATCGCCACCAACGGCAATGGGATGAACGTCCAGACGCTCACCAGCGATGACATGGCCAATTGGGAGCAGGGCGTCGACGCGCTGCCATCGGTGGCCACGTGGTCGACCTCGGGAAAGGTATGGGCGCCGGAGATCATCAGGTGGAGCGATGGGACATGGCGCCTGTACTACACGACCCGCGCGGAGGACCCACAGTGGCAATGCCTCTCGGTGGCCACGTCCGCAACGGCCGAGGGCCCGTACACCGACTCCTCCGCCAAGCCCCTGGTGTGCGAGACGGCAGAAGGAGGGTCCATCGACCAGACCCCCTTCATCGACAGCTCTGGCAAGGCCTGGCTCTACTGGAAGAACGACGGCAACGCGATCGGGGTCGACACCTGGATCAAGGCGCAGCCCCTGTCGTCGGATGGGTTGGCGGTCACCGGCAAACCCACGAAGCTTCTCCAGCAGGACCAGCCGTGGGAGGGGCACCTCGTGGAAGCCCCCGCCGTGGTCGAGGTCGACGGCGTCTTCCACATGCTCTACTCGGGCAACGACTATGGCTCCGCCGACTACGCGGTCGGGCACGCCGTCTCGACCTCGCCCACCGGCCCCTTCACGAAGGACCCAGAGCCGGTGCTGGTCACCAACGAGGTGGCGGCTGGCCCCGGCCATTGCCAGCTGCTGAAGGTGCGTGGGCAGTGGTGGATGGTCTACCACGCCTGGGTTCCCGACTCCGTGGGGGACGAAGTGACCGGGCGCCAGATGTGGTTGTCGAAGGTCACCTTCGACGGCCGCAAGGCTAACGTCGAACCGCCCACCGCCGAGCAGCCAGCCCTTCCCTGACCCCTCCGCGTACGACACTCCCGAAGACACGAAAGAGCAGCCATGAACGAAGCACTCCGCCTGGCCCAGCTGAGCCCCGCCTCGCAGCAGGACGGCACGCATCCCCGTCCCACCCTGTTGCGAGCGGGCTGGTGCAGCCTGGACCGACAGGTCGGCTTCGCCCACGACGACCAGCAGGTCGGGCTGGACGAGCACTGGGAACGTGACGCCGAGCCGTTCGGACGGACGATCCAGCTCCCCTTCGCGCCCGAGACCGAGGCGTCGGGGGTGGGGGAGAAGGGCTTTCATCCCTGCGTCTGGTACCGGATCATCCTCACCGCCGACGACCTTGCCGCGGCTGGCCAGGCGGACGGGCGTCGGCTCGTGCTGCACTTCGGCGCCGTCGACCACGAGGCGATGGTCTTCGTCGACGGGCAGCTCGTCGGCACGCATGTCGGGGGGCAATCGGCGTTCAGCTTCGACATCACGAATGCGCTGGATGATGGTGACGAGCATGTGGTCGTCGTCCGCGCCTTCGAGGACCCGTTGGACATCCGGCTGCCCCGCGGCAAGCAGGACTGGCTCGAGGATCCCCACGTCATCTGGTACCACCGCACGACGGGCATCTGGCGCAGCGTGTGGCTCGAGTCCGTGGCCCCACTGCACATCACCCGGCTGGTCTGGCGGACGTCCATCACCACCGGCACCATCACCGCCCTGGTGGAGCTGAACCGCCGTCCCGCCGAGCCGCTCGATCTGCAGCTGGCGGTGGCGCACGAAGGGCAGGCGCTGGCCGCCACCAGCACGCTTGTCAACGACCGCGTGATCAGCGTCACGATGGAGCTCGCCGGCCAGAACAATGGCGTCAACTACGAACAACTGCTCTGGCAGCCCGGGCATCCCACGCTGCTGGACTGCGCCGCCGTCATCGGGGACGACCAGATCACCGGGTACCTCGGCCTACGAGAAGTCGGAACCACCACGCACCGGATGACGATCAACAACCGTCCCGCCGTGCTGCGCTCCGTGCTGGAGCAGGGCTACTGGCCCGCATCCCACCTCACCCCGCCGTCGCTGGAGGCCATGCGTGAGGAGGTTCAGCTGATCCTCGACCTCGGCTTCAACTCGGCCCGCATCCACCAGAAGGTGGAGGATCCGCGGCTGCTCTTCTGGGCCGACAAGCTGGGTCTGACGGTCTGGGGTGAGAGCGCAGCCGCGTACACCTTCGACTCGGTGGCCGTGAAGCTGCTGACCGGCGAGTGGGTCGACATCGTGCGCCAGTACGAGGGGCACCCTTCGATCATCGCCTGGGTTCCGTTCAACGAGTCCTGGGGCGTCACGCACCTGGCCGACGACGAGCAGCAGCGGGCGTACACCCGCGGACTCTCGGATCTCACCCGAGCGCTGGATCCCACCCGTCCGGTCGTCTCGAACGATGGTTGGGAGCACACCGACTCCGACCTGCTCACCATCCACGACTACGAGTGGCGCGGTGAGGTGCTGGCCGACCGCTACACCGATGCCGGGCTGGACGAGATGCTCAACACCAGCGGTCCCGCCGGGCGAGCCATCGCCGTCGGCGTCGACCAGGGCTACGACATTCCCGTCCTGCTGACCGAGTTCGGCGGCGTGGAGTTCGTCACCCAGCCCAGTGCCGACCAGACCTGGGGATACTCATCGGCGAAGGACGCTGGCGACTTCGCAGACCGGGTGCGTGAGATCATGGACGCGGTGAAGGCGTCCCCGATCCTCGGCGGCTACTGCTGGACCCAGCTGACCGACACCCTTCAGGAAGCCAACGGACTGTGCGACGAGCACCGAGTCCCCAAGCTTCCCATCGAGACCCTCAAGGAGTTGATGGGCGAATGAGCCCCGCGACGGTTTTCGGAACCCTGCCCGACGGACGCGAGGTGCGAGCCCACGAGTTGGTGGCTGGCCGGCTCCGCGTGCAGGTCCTGGAATTGGGCGCCATCGTCAACCGGGTTGAGGTCGACGGCCAGGACGTCGCCATCGGCTTCGACACCCTCGAGCAACAGCAGATGGCCAAGGCCTACTTCGGGGCGGTGGTCGGACGCTACGCGAACCGCCTCGCCAAGGCCCGGTACGCGGTTGACGGACGCGAGTTCCGCGTCACCGCCAATGAGGGTGCCAATGCTTTGCACGGCGGTGTCGAGGGCTTCGATGCCCGGCTGTGGACGGTCGTTGCCAACGATGACGCCTCGATCACGCTGGAACTCGTCAGCCCGGACGGCGACCAGGGTTTTGGTGGCGAGCTGACCGCCCGTGCCACCTACACCGTGGCCGACGATGCACTGCGGCTGGAGCTGTCGGCGACCACCGATGCCCCCACCGTCTGCGCGCTGACGAGCCACCTGTACCTCAACCTCGCTGGTTCGGGGAGCATCGACGACAACATCCTGCAGGTGAACGCCAGTGGTTACGTCCCGATCGACGCGGAATCAATCCCCTTGGGGACCATCGCCGACGTGGCCGGGACCCCCTTCGACCTGCGCCAGCCCACCCGAGTCGGGGACGCGGTGCGGACTGACAACCCCCAAGTCAGCCTTGCCAAGGGCATCGACCACTCGTTCGACATCGACGGGGAGGGCTTCCGCCGGGCGGCTCGGGTGGAGTGCCCGACCAGCGGTCGCGTCGTCGAGGTCTGGTCGGACCAACCCGCGCTGCAGGTGTACACCGGCAACTTCCTGGACGGCCTGTGGACGGCCAGGGGCGGGCGTCGGCTCCGGCAAGGCGACGCGCTGGCCCTGGAGCCGCACGTCCACCCCGACACCCCGAACCAGCCCTGGGAAGGGGATGCCGTGTTGCGCCCGGGCGAGATCTGGAACTCGACGATCGAGTGGCGCTTTGCCGGCTGAGGGTTGGCATGTGGCTGTGCCCCGCGTGGGTTTCGGCACCTCGGGCTGAACCGAGGTATCCGAATCACGCGGCGCACGAGCCGCGCCAGTCAGTGCGCGGTGCGGGCCCGCCAGGCGCTGGTCACCATCTCGTCGATGGAGTGGCGCATCTTCCAGTCCAGGTCGCGGCCCGCGGCGGTGCCGTCGGCGACGATCCGAGCCGGGTCACCCGGGCGACGCTCCGCCAGCACCGGCTCGAAGCTGTGCCCGGTGCCGCGCTGCATGGCGTCCATGATCTGGCGCACGCTCAGCCCGTCGCCGGACCCTAGGTTGTAGACCGGCGCGAGCTCGCGCCCCTCGGCCATCGCCTTCGCGGCGGCGACGTGGCTGGTGGCCAGATCGGCGACGTGCACGTAGTCGCGCACGCAGGTGCCATCCGGGGTGGGGTAGTCGGTGCCGTTGATCCGCGGGGTCTTGCCGGCCAGCAGGGCCTCGATCACCAGCGGAAACAGGTTGTGCGGGCTGGTGTCGTAGACGTCCGTGGACCCTGACCCGACGACGTTGAAGTAGCGCAGCGAGGCGTGCTGCAGCGGGGTCGCACCCTCGGTGAGCGACAGCGCCTTGGCCTGGTCGGCGATCAGCCACTCGCCGATCAGCTTGCTCTGGCCATACGGCGACTCGGGACGGGTGGGGCAGTCCTCGGTGACGATGTCGACGTCCGGGGTGCCGTAGACGGCAGCCGAGCTGGAGAAGACGATCTTGTTGACGCCCTCGTCCTGCATCGCCTGCAGCACGCTCGCCGTGCCTTGCACGTTCTGCTCGAAGCAGTGCAGCGGACGGGTCACGGAGACGCCCGCGTACTTGTAGCCGGCGATGTGCATGACGCCCGCGACGTCGTGCTCGCGAAGGGCCTTGCGAACGGCGCCGGTGTCCTGCACCTGCGCCTGGATGAGGGTCACGCCGTCCGGGACGAACTCCGCGTGCCCGCTGGACAGGTCGTCCAGGACGACCGGAGTGATCCCCTGCTCGATGAAGGCGCGCACCACGTGTGCTCCGATGTAACCGGCTCCGCCGGTGACCAGCCAGGACATGTTTCTCGTGCTCCTCTCCGGGCTGCCGCGGGGACGGGGCACTGGGCCCAGGCGACGGCCATCGTGCTTCGATGCTATCGAGCCTGACAGTGGTCCCGCTGTGGGGATGCTGTGGTGTGGGGGTGGCCCTGCCGGGGACCTCCGCAGGATCGTGGGCATGTCGACGCCCAGCCCATGCGGAGGTCCCCTGGTCAGCTGTCCGTGGTGATGCCACCGCGGCTGAAGACAGCCGACGACCTGCTCAGAGGTTCACGATCATCTTGCCGGTGTTGGCGCCGTCCAGCAGATCGATGAAGGCCTGTGGGGCGGCGTCGAGACCGTCACGGGCGGTCTCGTCCCAGTGGATGGAGCCGTCGGCGATCCAACGGCCCATGTCCCGCTCGAAGCCCGCTCTCGCCTGCTCTGCGTACTTGGCGATCACGAACCCACGCAGCGTGAGCCGCTTGCCGATGGCCAGCGCCAGGTTGTGCGGGGCGGTGGCCGGCTCGGTGGAGTTGTACTGGCTGATGGCCCCGCACATCGCCACCCGGCCGTCGGTGCGCAGGTTCGCGATCGCGGCCTCCAGATGGTCACCGCCGACGTTGTCGAAGTACACGTCGATGCCCTCCGGGGCGGCCTTCGCGAGCTGCTCGGTCACATCGCCGTCGTGGTAGTCGAAGGCAGCGTCGAAGCCGAGCTCCTCCAGGCGGGCGATCTTCTCGGGGGTGCCAGCCGAGCCGATCACTCGGGAGGCGCCCTTGAGCCTGGCAATCTGTCCGACGATCGAGCCGACTGCTCCCGCCGCGCCGGAGACGAAGACCGCATCGCCCTCACGCATCTCGGCGGCCAGCAGCAAGCCCGCGTAGGCGGTCAGGCCGGGCATGCCCAGTACGCCCAGGTAGGCGCTGTCCGGCACGTCCCCGGCTGTCACCGGTCGCACCGCATCACCGGCCAGGATGGCGTGTTCCCGCCACCCCAGGCCGTGGGTCACCGTGGTGCCCACGGGCAGCTGTTCCACACGTGACTCGATCACCGTGGCGACGGCGCCGCCGTCCAGCGGCTGGTCGATCTGGAAGGGGGGCACGTAGGACTTGACGTCGTTCATGCGGCCGCGCATGTACGGGTCCACCGACATGATGGTGTTGCGGACGAGGACCTGGCCGTCGTCGAGGTCGGGCAGGTCGACCTCGACGGTGCGGAAGTTGTCAAGGGTGGGCTTCCCGTCGGGGCGGGAGGCGAGGTGGATCTCGCGGGTGTGTGTGGTCATCCCTGTACTCCTGTGGGTGGTGGTCAGTGGGTCAGCAGGTCGAGGAGACGGCGTGCGGCATCAGCTGACGAGGCCGGGTTCTGCCCGGTGACCAGCGTGCCGTCCGTGACGACGTAGTTGTCACCGTCGGGGCCTTTGCTGTAGCGGGCCCCCGCTTCCTTGAGGGAGTCCTCGACCAGGAACGGAACGATGTTGGTCAGCCCGGCGGCCTCCTCCTCGCCATTGGTGAAGCCAGTCACCGAACGGTCGGTGATGAACGACGTCCCGTCCTGCTTCTTGATCGCATGCAGCACGCCGGGGGCGTGGCAGACCAGGCCCAGCGGCCTGTCGGCGGCGTCGCTGTCGAGGATGATCTGCTTCGAGGTGGGGTCGTCCACGAGGTCCCACAGCGGGCCGTGGCCGCCCGGGTAGAAGACCGCGTCGAACTCGGTCACGTCAACCTCCGACAGAGGGATGCTGGTCGTCAGGGCAGCCTTGGCCGCGTCGTCGGCCTCGAATCGACGGGTGGAGTCGGTCTGCATCTGCGGCAGCGTGCTGGTCGGGTCGACCGGCGGCCGTCCGCCCTTCGGTGAGGCGAGGGTGATGTCGTGTCCGGCATCGCGGAACACGTAGTAGGGAGCGGCGAACTCCTCGAGCCAAAAACCGGTCCTACGGCCGGTGTCACCAAGTTGGTCGTGGGATGTGAGGATCATCAGGATGCGGGACATGGCATTTGCCTTTCGATGTTTCGTGCAGTGGTTCCATGGTCAATGGTGGTTGTGCCCCGGGTTGGGGGCGGGGGTTCACTGCTCAGGGCCCACGGGGTCGGAAACGCGAACCAAGCACTTGTTGATGAACTCGCCGACGCCGTGGTCGCCCAGGTCCCGTCCGAAGCCGGAGCGACCGACACCGCCATAGGGCAGCCCGGCGGGCGGTGGCCTCGGCGAGGCGGGAGGGTCAGTCCTCGACGACGACGACGTCGACGCGGATGTTGCCGCGGGTCGCGTTCGAGTAGGGGCACACCTGGTGGGCCTGGTTGGCGAGCTGCTGCGCCTCGTCGTGGGGCAGGTCGGGGATGACGACCTCAAGGGTGACTGCCAGGCCGAACCCCTCACCGGCCTTGCCGATGCTCACCCGGGCACCCACCGAGGAATCGCCGAGATCCTTGTGCGCGTGGCGGGCCACCAGCTGCAGGGCGGAGTGGAAGCAGGCGGCATAACCGGCGGCGAACAACTGTTCAGGGTTGGCGCCCTCACCGCTGCCCCCCATCTCCTGCGGGGTGGCCAGGTCGAACGAGAGCCGGCCGTCGGCGGTCTGGACGTGGCCGTTGCGGCCCGCGCCGGTGGCGATGGCCTCGGTGGTGTAGACGGGTTCGATCTCGATCATGGTGCCTCCTGGGTGGCGTGGCGTGTGTGCGAGGGCTCGGCTGCCCCGCGGTTGCTAGACAACGTAGCGCGCAATTGGATTGCACACAATCAGATTGTGCCTGATGTTATGCTTGGAGTGTGAGTGACCAGATCCCCGACCTCGAGCAACAGCTCTGCTTCTCCCTGTACAGGGCCAGCAGGGCGGTGACGCGCGCCTACCGGCCACTGCTTGAGGACATCGGCCTCACCTATCCCCAATACCTCGTCATGCTCGTCCTGTGGAACGCCGACAAGCCCGTCGGTGTCAATGACATCGGAGCTCGGCTGCACCTCGACAGCGGCACCCTGACCCCCCTGCTGCGACGGCTGGAGCAGGCTGGTCTCGTCACCCGGTCGTGGAGCGACAACGACGAACGGCGCCGCCTGATCAGCCTGACCCAGGAGGGGAGTTCGCTGCGGCGCAGGGCAACCGGAGTTCCCGCAGGGATGCTCGCGCTCTACCCGGGCCCACCAGAAAAGCTCGTCCAGGTGAAGGCATTCCTGGACGACCTGTCCACCCAACTCGAGTGACAACCACCATCCAGGAGGTTCAATTCCATGCCCACCACCACCACGCCCCGCTCCCAAAAGCTCGCACGGATCGGGCTCGGAGCGTTCATGGTCTACGCCGGCGTCTCCCACCTGAGCTTCAAGCGTCAAGAATTCCAAGCACAGGTGCCCGACTGGTTCCCCGGTGACAAGGATTCCGTGGTCATCGGCTCCGGTGTCGCCGAAGTCCTTGCCGGCACCGCGATGCTGGCGCTGCCGCGTCATCGCCGGCTGACCGGTGTTGCCCTTGCTGGGTTCTATGCCGCGATCTTCCCCGGAAACATCGACCAGTATGCGGCGCGCCGAGACGGTTTTGGCCTCGACACCGATGGCAAGCGACTCGCGCGGTTGTTCGGCCAGCCCGCCCTGATCGCCGCGGCGCTGTGGTCGGCCGGCCTGCCCCGGCCGTAGCAGAAGACCGACTCCCGGCCCCACGCCCGGGGGCCAGCGCAACCGGTCGGCATCTCGACGTCGAGGTGCACGCGCAGCGCACCCCCTGTCAGGGCGGGGACGAGGCGCAGGTGCCTGGGGTGGAGCGACTGCTGTGACAGGGCTCATGGCGGCCGGAGAGTCCGTCGCGTTTGGCCTCGCTTTGGGGACTTTCCGTCGTTCATACACACGGGCGCCGGTCCTGGAATCTCCTTGTTCAGCGCAGGGTTGGTGCAGCGCCGAGCATGGGAGGGCGCCGCCGAACCCTCGTCCGACGGCGCCCGCCGTGCTGTGCTTTGGTTGGCGACGATCAGGTGATCGACGCCTGGTAGATCTCGTCGATGGAGTTGGCGAGGATCTGGTCGAACTCCTCCTCGCTCTGGTCGGCCGACAGACCCTCGGTCAGCGCGCGGGAGAAGGACGCGATCAGCCCGTGGTTGCGGGCCAGGCGCTCGTTGGCCTCCTGACGCGAATAGCCGCCCGACAGGGCCACCACCCGCAGGATCCGCGGATGCGCGATCAGGTCGACGAACAGGTCGTCCTTGGTCGGGATGGTGAGCTTGAGCATCACCTGCTTGTCGTCGCCCAGGGGGTCGAGATGCGCGAGGAGTTCCTCGTGCAGCAGGTCTTCGGCCGCCTCCTTGTCGGGGGCGTTGATGTCGACCTCGGGTTCGATGATCGGCGCCAGCCCGCGGGCCAGGATCTTGTTCGCGACGTCGAACTGCTGCTCGACGATCGCGTGGATGCCGCCCGGGTCGGCGTTCTGGATCACCGAGCGCATCTTGGTGCCGAAGATGCCCTTGTCGACGGCCCGCGCCAGCAGGTCGTCCAGGTCGGGGATGGGCTTCATCATCCGGACGCCCTCGGACGCGTCCTGCAAGCCCTTGTCCACCTTCAGGATGGGCAGGATCTGCTTGTTCTCCCAGAGGTAGGCGGCGGTGTCCTTGCCCTCGACCTGGGAGTCCATCGTCTTCTCGAAGAGGATGGCCGCCAGGATCTTCTCGCTCGTGAACGACGGCGAGGTGATGATGCGTTCGCGCATCTGGTGGATCAGCTCGAACATCTCGGCTTCGCTGCCGTACTTGCTCTCGTCGATGCCGTACAGCTTCAGTGCCTTGGGGGTTGAGCCGCCGCTCTGGTCGAGCGCTGCGACGAATCCCTGGCCAGAGGCCATGCGGCTGGTTTGCGTACTCATGATTCCTCCTGCCTCAAGGCTACGCCGGAAACTATCGTCGGGCCCATGAATGCGACTCCCTGCCTGGTGATCGACCCCGCCGTGCTGCAGCGCACCATCGACGCGATGGCTGCACTGGTCGGCGGGCAGGGGTTGGACCTGCGGCCGCACGTCAAGACCCACAAATGCCTCGAGATTGCCCGTCTGCAGCGTGACGCCGGCGCCCGCGGGATCACTGTCGCGACGCTGGGGGAGGCCGAGGTCTTCGCTGCCGCCGGTTTCGACGACATCACCGTGGCCTACCCGGTCTGGGTGGACGAGAAGTCCGGCGCCCGGCTGCGATGCCTGCGGGAGCAGGCATCCGTCCGGGTGGGTGTCGACTCCGTGGACGGTGCGCGCCAGATCGCCCGGCACTGCCCCGCGGCCCAGGTGCTGGTCGAGATCGATTCCGGGCACCACCGGACGGGTGCCGGCCCGGCCGAGGCGGGAGCGGTCGCCGCAGCCGCGAACCAGGCCGGGCTGGAGGTGGCAGGTGTCTTCACCTTCCCGGGGCACTCCTACTCACCGGAGGCACGCGCCCAGGTCGCCGCCGCCGAACAGGATGCGCTGTCCGCCGCCGTTGGCTCCTTGTCGGCTCAAGGGATCGCGTCCCCCGTTGTCAGCGGCGGATCCTCACCCAGCGCCCAGTTCGTCCGTTCCGGTGTGCTGACCGAGCTGCGTCCCGGCGCCTATGTCTTCAACGACGCCCAACAGTGGGAACTCGGTGCCTGCACGGCAGGCGACATCGCCCTGACCGTGCACGCGACGGTCGTCAGCCATGCCGGCGGACGACTGGTGCTGGACGCAGGATCCAAGGCCTTGGCAGCCGACCGTCCGGCGTGGGCCAGCGGATCGGGACGCCTGCTCGACCACCCGGACGCCCGCATCGTCATGCTCTCGGAGCACCACGCCGTGTGCGAGCTGGATGGCCCGCTGCCGTCGCTGGGCAGCACTGTGCGCGTGGTTCCCAACCACTGTTGCAATGCGGTGGCCCTGGCCGACGAGTTCGTCGTCGGGAACTGGGACGGGGAACGACTGGACGAGGTGGACCGCTGGCAGGTTGATGCCCGCAACCGCAACCACTGACCGGGCCAAAGCGCTGGAATTGTCGCCCAAGATTTTCCAGAACGGGTGCTGGGGTCGCTCTCCACGGATTTGGGCGACTCATCCTGCGTTTCCAGACGAGCATCTGCCTTGGGGTGAAGTGGCAGAGTCGCTGGTGACGAGCATTTCCGGCCCGAGCCGACGTCGACAACGACGAGCAATGGAGGAAGCATGGAAACCACCACCCTTGGCCATTCCGGCATCACGATCCCCCGGCTGTGCATCGGCGGGATGAGCTTCGGTGAGGTCTTCCCCGACTTTCACCAGTGGGTGATCGGCCAGGACGAGACCCAGGCGGTGATCCAGCGGGCGCTCGAACTGGGCGTGAACTTCATCGACACCGCCAACACCTACGCGCGTGGCACGAGCGAGAAGTTCATCGGCGAATCACTACGACGGCTCCAGGTGTCCCGGGAGAGCGTCGTCCTCGCGTCCAAGGTCTACTTCAACGACGGACACCTATCCAAGGAGGCGATCGAGCGGGAGATCACCGGCACGCTGGAGCGGCTCGGCACCGACTACCTGGACCTCTACATCATTCATCGCTTCGACTACGAAACGCCGATGGAAGTGACGATGGAGGCGCTGCACGGTCTGGTTGCCGACGGACGGGTGCGCGCGCTCGGTGCATCGGCCATGTACGGCTACCAGTTGCACAACCTTCAGGCGGTGGCCGACCAGAACGGCTGGACGCGCTTTGCCAGCCTGCAGAACCACTACAACCTCCTCTACCGCGAGGACGAGCGCGAACTGATCCCGGTGGCGCGCCAGTACGCAATGGCGCTGACCCCCTACAGCCCGCTCGCCTCCGGACACCTCACGCGCCCGACCTGGGATTCCGACTCGGTGCGCTCGACCACCGACGGCACGATGAAGCAGAAGTACGACCGCGGACGAGAGCTGGACATGCCCGTCATCGAGCGCGTGGCGAAGGTCGCGCGCGACCACGACGTCCCCATGGCCGACGTGGCACTGGCCTGGCAGTGGGCCCGCGGTGTCGAGGCGCCGATCGTGGGTTGCTCCAAGCCGAGCCGGGTGGACGAGGCCGTGCGAGCTCTGGCTCTCCAGCTGTCCGAGGATGAAGTCTCGTTCCTGGAGGAGCCCTACGTGGCGCACGAGTTGGTCGGTCCGCTGGTTCGTCCGGGCGAGAAGGAACTGGCCGGGACGGTCACCAAGCGGAGCTGACCGGCCACGATCCCGGCCTGACCAGCCACGATCCCTGAGCCTCTTGAGGGGTCCTCAAGCCAGCTGCACTGAAGAACGGACGACTCGGCGCACTTGAACGATCCAGTCGCGGATGTGGTTCGCTCACGTCCGATTCTCAGTGGGATGGAAGCGCGCGTGCCCCTCGACGGTGACTGCAGCTGCCATTCATAGCCGCCGCGACCGCAGTCAGTGCTGCATGTCGACGAAGCGCGAGTAATGCCCCTGGAAGGCGGTGACGATCGTCGCCGTCGGACCATTTCGGTGCTTGGCGACGATCAGGTCTGCCTCACCGGCGCGAGAGGAGTCGCGGTCGTAGACGTCCTCCCTGTTGAGAAGGATTACCATGTCGGCGTCCTGCTCCAAGGAGTTGTGGACGATGATGCCGTCCGCGATGAAGTTGTGGGTGCCCAGCACGGTGGCGTCGTAGACCTCCTGCTCGCCGATGGGCTCGATGCTCTTCACGGCATCCCAGTAGACGTCACTGGTCGCGTGCGCCTGCAGGTGCTCATCCTCGAGCAGGGTCGCGACCCCGGCGAGGCGCTGCCAGCTTGGCGCGTGCTTCCACGGGGTTGATCCGCAGAACTGGATGGACATGGTTTTGGCCTTCACGTTGGTGAGTGCCAGGTAGACCTCGTCGCACTTGGCCCCACGGTCGCCGTGGACTCCGATCTGCTCGCAGAAGGTCCTCTGCTGGTCCACCCCGTTGATGATCAGGTGGTAACCGTCCCGATGGGCTCCTTGCTTGACGGTCTTGATTCTGGCGACGATGCCGAACCGCAGCAGTAGGCGTGCGACATCGTCGACGAGACGCCGACTCGTGGACGCGTAGTAGATGCGTCCCTGTCCGGCACGGTCGTCCCAGCGCACCGATCCGTCCGTCGCCCACAGGTGATGCAGGAACAGTGCGACCTGCTCGTTGGGAGCCCGGAACACGCGCTCAGGGACGAACTTCTCGTGGCTCTGCAGACCAAACAGTCCCAACTCGTCCAGCCACGCCGCGATCGGGTTACGGCGCCCATGCGTCAGCCGGTAACCGGCGGGCAACCGCAGGGTGGTCACCCTCGCAGCCGCGTACTCATCACGGATTCCGGTGATGCCGAAGCGGCGCTTGGCGGCCGCTGATACGGCGGCGAGGTTGTGCTCGTCGATGGACGCGTAACGGATCGGCTGGCGTCGTACGAACGACCCGTCCCCGATCAGGTGCCCGAGCAGCACCACCTCGTCCTCGTCCATGGTCTGAGGCTGAATCGGCTCTGGGGACGTGCGGGGTGTCGCCAGTCGGGTTCCCTCCACCAGCTCACCAAGGGGCATCCATCCCTCCCAGGTGAGGAAGGGATGGTTTGCCGTCGCGTCGATGACGCGACCGGAGGTCAGTGTCAGGCGAAAGACCGGCTTCGTTCCACTGGGGAAGGCATGGGTCATCGTCGCTGGCACCAGCCGATGGTTCTCGTCGAGCGACCACACGGGGATGTTGCGTTCGGCGCCCGCCAACAGCTCGCCCATCGTGATCTCGGCGCCCGTGTCCGCGCGCAGAACCCGCGTTCCAGCGGTGAGGCAGCCTGACTCGCGAAGGTCGGACAGCATCGGCTTCTTGTCCGTGCGCTGTTCCGGGCCACGGTTGAGCTGCGACAGGGCAATCACGGGAAGCTCCAGCTCCTTGGCCAGCAGCTTGATCTGGCGGCTGAACTCCGAGACCTCCAGCTGACGGCTCTCGACCTTCTTGCCGGAGGTCATCAGCTGCATGTAGTCGATGATCACGAGCTTGAGGTCGTTGCGCTGCTTCAGCCGCCTGGCCTTCGCGCGGATCTCCATCATCGTCAGGTTGGGGGAGTCGTCGATGTAGAACGGTGCCTCCGAGACCTGCGCGGTCTTGCGGACGACGCGCGACCAGTCCTCCTCGGTCATCTTGCCGCCGCGGATGTGGTTCAGCGCGACCTGTGCTTCGGCCGAGAGGAGACGCATCACGATCTCGGTCTTGCTCATCTCGAGCGAGAAGAAAGCCGTTGTCAGATGGTGTTTGATGGCTGCCGCTCGGGCAAAGTCCAAGGCCAAAGTTGACTTGCCCATCGCGGGCCTGGCGGCAATGATGATCATCTGACCAGGATGCAGACCGTTGGTGAGCTCATCGAGCTCGGCGAATCCGGTCGGGACGCCGGACATCAAGCCGCCGCGGTTTCCGATGGCCTCCATCTCGTCGATGGTGGGCTCGATCAGCTGGGACAGGGGGGTGTAGTCCTCGGAGGTCTTGCCCTCGGACACCTCGTAGATCGCCTGTTGCGCCGCGTCGACGATGTCCGTGACGTCGCCCTGGCCCTGGTAGCCCAGCTGGGAGACCTTGATGGAGGCCTCGACCAACCGTCGCAGCACCGCCTTGTCGCGGACGATCTCGGAGTAGTAGCCGGCATTCGCGGCGACCGCGACCGATGCCAGAAGGTCGTGCAGGTACAGCGCGCCGCCGACCCGCTCCAGTTCGCCTCGCTTGCCGAGTTCGTCGGCAACGGTGATGGGGTCGACCGGCTCACCGCGTCCGTACAGGTCGAGCATCGCGTCATAGATCAGTTCGTGCGCAGGACGGTAGAAGTCGCGACCCTTGACCACCTCGACGACGTCGGCGATGGCGTCCTTGCTCATCAGCATCGCCCCGAGCACGGACTGCTCGGCCGCCAGGTCCTGCGGCGGGGTGCGGTCGATGCCGGCCGGTGCCTGGCCCATGCCGGGGTTCTCGCCCATCGCTGCTCCTCACTACGTCCTGCGCCCGGCGTGCCCAGACCCTCGACGACAGTCTTGCGAGAGCCACTGACAGATTTTCGGCATCGGCAGGCTCCCGCGCAGGGACACGGTACCCGCTCCGGGGGCAGGGCAGCACTGCCGCATGTTCCTGGGCTGAAGAGTTTTCCACAGGCCCTGTGGAGAACCGGCAAGCGTTTGTGGAGTGCCCTGGGGACCCCCTGTGGACAAGCCAGTCCGGCCTGTGGGCAACGTGCTCCCGCAAACTCCCAACTGCCCGCCGACTAGGACAAATGTCCGCCGGGGAGCAATTTCCCAACAATGCCTGGCTGTGCACAATGTCACACGCCCAGAACGAGACAAGGGTTTGACACACACCCCATCGGGTGCGCTATAGGGCACTTCGTGGGCCTCTTGTCCACAGCGGGTGTGCACAGACCGGGCGTCTCGATGGCAAGCTGATCAAGCACTTCCCTGCTCGGAGCCTGATGACCTTGGCGTGCGCCGGCATTTGGGTTTGAGTACCCCCATGGGGTATGATCGGGGCATGTCCGAAGAGCATCCCACCCATGGCTACATCCACGACAAGGATGCCTACCTCAAGCGGCTCCGCCGCATCGAGGGTCAGGCGCGTGGCCTGCAGAAGATGATCGAGGACGACAAGTACTGCATCGACATCTTGACGCAGATATCTGCCACCACCAGCGCACTTGAATCAGTGGCCCTCGGGCTGCTGGACGAGCATCTCAACCACTGCGTCCGCCATGCGGCTGAGCAGGGTGGACCGGTGGCGGACGAGAAGATCCGCGAGGCCAGCCTGGCGATCGCCCGGCTCGTCCGCTCCTGAGGGTCTGCATCCAACCAAGCCCAACCAGCACGATCAACGAACAGCACCAATACGGAGGATTCCATGATCAGCAACTACATCGTCACCGGCATGACCTGCGGTCACTGCGTCAACCACGTCACCGAGGAGGTCTCGGCCATCGACGGCGTGCAGTCGGTCGACGTCCAGCTCGAGGGCGGCACCATGGCCGTCACCTCCGACGCCCCGGTCGACCTGGAGCTCGTCAAGGACGCCGTCGCCGAGGCCGGCGAGTACACCGTCGTCCCCGCCTGACACCGACTGACAAGCGCCTGACTGGCCCCGAGCCTGACTCCGGGGCCAGCCCCTCTCGCGGGGGCCAGGCGCACACCCCTCCAGCACGGAAGAAGCAGCTGTTGCCCACCATGACCACGGACGCACGCCACACCGTCGAACTCGACCTGCAGGGCATGACCTGCGCGTCGTGTGCTGCCCGCATCGAGAAGAAGCTGAACCGAGTCGACGGCGCCCGCGCCACCGTCAACTACGCCACCGAACGGGCCACGGTGCTGGCGCCGAAGACCGTCAGCAGCGATGACTTGATCAAGGTCGTGGAGAAGGCCGGCTATGGCGCGAGCATCCCGGTGCCCGATGCCCCATTGCCCGACCACGCCGCCGACCTGAAGCGTCGGATGATCCGTTCGATGATCTGGTCGATCCCGGTGGTCGCGATGGCCATGGTCCCCGCCCTGCAGGTGCCGGGCTGGGCCTGGGCCTCCTGGATCCTCGCCACGCCGACCGTCTTCTGGGCGGGTTGGCCCTTCCACAAGTCGACCTTCGTCAACCTGCGGCACGGCACGGTGACCATGGACACCCTGGTCACCATGGGAACCTTCGCCGCCTACTTCTGGAGCATGTACGCGCTCTTCTTCGGCTACGCGGGCTACCTGCCCTACAAGCACGATTTCGAGCTGCACCTGGGGCACAGTTCACCGTCCGGCAACATCTACTTCGAGGCTGCCGTCGCGATCATCTCCTTCCTGCTGCTCGGACGCTGGATCGAGGCCCGCTCCCGCCAGCAAGCAGGCTCTGCCCTGCGGTCGCTGCTGGAGATGGGCGCCAAGGAGGCGACCGTCCTGGAGGGCGGAGTCGAACGCCTCGTCCCGATCGGCGCCGTGCGCGTGGGCGACGAGTTCGTCGTCCGTCCCGGTGAGAAGGTCGCCACCGACGGCGAGGTGGTCGAGGGCCACTCCGCCGTGGACAACGCGATGGTCACCGGTGAGTCCGTGCCGATCGAAGTGGGCCCCGGCGACATGGTGATCGGTGCCACCACCAACACCTCCGGACGACTCGTCGTGCGCGCCACCGCCGTCGGCACAGACACCCAGCTCAGCCACATCGGACGACTCGTCGAGCAGGCCCAGACGGGAAAGGCCGCGGCCCAGGCGCTGGCCGACCGCATCTCCGGGGTCTTCGTCCCCATCGTCATCGCGATTGCGTTGGTCACCTTCGTCGGGTGGAAGTTCGTCGCGATGACTGGCACCGCCTTCGCCTTCACTTCCGCGGTCGCCGTGCTGATCGTGGCCTGCCCCTGTGCCCTCGGCCTGGCGACCCCGGTCGCCCTGCTGGCGGGCACGGGACGAGGTGCCCAGCTTGGCATCGTCATCCGCGGCCCGCAGGCGCTGGAGCAGGCCAACGACGTCAAGCAGGTCTTCCTCGACAAGACCGGCACCCTGACCACCGGCGAGATGTCCGTCGCAGCGACCACGCCCGCCGAGGGCACTGCCGTCGACGAACTGCAACGCGTCGCCGCCGCCCTCGAGGGCCACTCCGAGCACCCGATCGCCCGCGCCATCGCGTCCCTTGCCGACGCCAGTGGGGCGCAGGTCACCGAGTTCACCAACATCCCCGGACGCGGTGTCCAGGCCACTGTCGACGGACGTCCCTCGCTGGCCGGCAACCCGGCCCTGCTGCGGGAGCAGGGGTACGAGATCCCG
Organism: Luteococcus sanguinis; assembly: GCF_039527675.1. NCBI lineage: Bacteria > Bacillati > Actinomycetota > Actinomycetes > Propionibacteriales > Propionibacteriaceae > Luteococcus > Luteococcus sanguinis. The sequence goes on along the minus strand of NZ_BAAAKI010000011.1, from coordinate 25,338 downwards.
GCCGAGCTGACGGCCGAGGTGGCAGCGGCCGAGGCAAAGGGGCAGACGGTGGTCCTCGTCGGATGGAACGGGCAGGCTCGCGGAGCCTTGGCTGTCAGCGACACTCCCAAGGCCGACGCGGCCCAGGCCATCGCCGCCTTCAAGGCGCTCGGCCTCACCACCACGATGCTCACCGGCGACAACGAGGCGGCAGCGCGCGCGGTCGCCGAACCGCTGGGCATCGACCACGTCCGCGCCGGCCTGATGCCGGCCGACAAGGTCGCCGCCGTCGAACAGGGCCAGCGCACCAGCCAGGTCGCCATGGTGGGCGACGGGGTGAACGACGCCGCTGCCCTGGCCCAGGCCGACCTGGGCATCGCGATGGGCTCGGGAACCGACGCGGCCATCAATGCCAGCGACATCATCTTGATGCAGCACGACCTGCTGCTGGCCGCGGACGCGATCCGGCTCAGCCGGCGCACCCTGGCCACGATCCGCGGCAACTTGTTCTGGGCCTTCTTCTACAACCTGATCGCGATCCCGGTGGCCGCCTTCGGGCTGATGAACCCGATGCTGGCCGGCGCGGCAATGGCGTTCAGTTCGGTGTTCGTGGTGATGAACTCGTTGCGTCTGACCACATTCCGTCCCACCCACTGAAGCACCCGCACGATCACCCCGCACGGGCCCTGTAGTCACCCGTCGCCCGCTCAAAGGGATGTTCCGGGGTGACACGATGAGGCGGTCGAGAGGCTCATCGGGCCCACCGACAGGTCCAGGGACTCGAAACTGCATGGCTGAGTGGCGAGGTCGCCCGGACCAGGCACGGCGGTGGCCGGGGGCTCGGGGGCCCCGGCCACTGTGTTGATCAGGCCACTGTGTTGATCAAGCCGCTGTGCGGATCAGGCCACTGTGTTGATCGAGCCGCTGTATTGGGCGGCTTGTTTCTCGTCGTCGGACCGGTTCAGCGTCCGTAGACGGCCTTGGCCTTCTCCAACGCCGACACATAGCCGGCGCGCTCGTAGGCGTCCACTGGAATGTCCCGCGGCACGGCCAGCATCCCGCGCGCCTGGTCGAGCGTGAGCTCCTTGCGGCGCAGCCAGGTCTCCAGCCCCTCGACCAGCGTGGTGGCGTACTCGGCTCCATGCCGCACGAGCGCCGAGGTGGTCATCACGACGTCCGCACCGGCGAGGATGTACTTCACGACGTCTTCGCTGGTCTCCACGCCCGTGGTTGCGGCGAGGGAGGCATTCACCCGTCCGCGCAGGGCCGCGATCCAGGTGCGGGGGAGCCGCGCCTCGAACGGGCTCGAGAGCACCAGGCCCGGCTGGACGACCAGCTTCTCGATGTCGATGTCAGGCTGGACGAAGCGGTTGAACAGCACCAGGCCGTCGGCTCCCGCCTTGTCCAGCTGCACCGCCAGGTGGCCGAAGGAGCTGAAGTAGGGCGACAGCTTCACAGCCACCGGTACGCTCACCGCGTCCTTGACCCCCTGCAGGATCTCCAGGTGGCGTGCCTCAACCTCGGCGCCGGAGATGTTCACCTCACCCGGCACCAGGTAGATGTTCAGCTCGATGGCCGCGGCACCCGCGTCCTGCATACGCCGGGCCACCTGCACCCAGCCGCCGGAGGTGGCGCCGTTGACCGAGGCGATCAGCGGTACGTCCACCGCCTTCGCGCCGGCCTCCACCAGTTCCAGGTAGCGGGAGGTGATGCCGCCCTCATTGGCCGGCACGGTGGGGAAGTAGCTCATCGCCTCGGCGAAGCTCTCCTCGTGCACCTCGGTCAGCTGCTCCGCGCGGGCCTCCTCGTGGCGCAGCTGCTCCTCGAACAACGAGTACATGACGACCGCTCCCACCCCCGCATCTGCGAGCGCCTTCACGCCGTCCACGTTCTGCGACAACGGGCCGGCGGAGGCGACGACGGGGCTCTTCAGCTGCAGACCGAGGTAGTTCGTGCTCAGGTCGACCTCACCCGCCGCGATGGAGCGCCCCGAGGAGGGCTTTGGCGTCGACTGCCGCTCGACGATCGGGACGATGCCCGGTCGCAGCTGGTCGGTCGCATTCGACCCGGCCGCCGACTTTGCAGCGGCGGAGGCCATGGCGGCGCGAAGCGCCTCACTCATCTCGACCATCAGGCGTCCTTTCTGGCATCGGCGGCGAAGGCCTCGGCGGGTGCCGTGGCCATCTGTTCGTACTCCATCCAGCGGCGCTCCACCTGGCCCTGGGCCAGCTCCAGCAGGCGCTGGGCCTCCTCGGGATCGGTGCGCTGCAACATCTTGAAGCGCAGCTCGGCCTGGTGGTACTCCTGCAGCGAGAGGCGCGGACGCGGGGAGTCCAGCAGGAAGGGGTTGCCCCCGTCGTTGCGGATCACCGGGTTGTAGCGGATCAGCGGCCAATGGCCGGAGTTCACCGCCTTGTACTGCTGCTCCAGGCCCTTGCGCATGTCGATGCCGTGGCTGATGCAGTGGCTGTAGGCGATGATCAGGCTCGGCCCGTCATAAGCCTCCGCCTCACGGAAGGCCTTCAGTGTCTGTTGCGGGTCGGCGCCCATCGCGACGCGGGCGACGTAGACATTGCCGTAGGCGATCGCCTGCAGCGCCATGTCCTTCTTGTTGGTCACCTTGCCACCAGAGGCGAACTTCGCCACGGCACCCAGGGGCGTCGACTTGGAGCTCTGGCCACCGGTGTTGGAGTAGATCTCCGTGTCGAGCACCAGGACGTTCACATTGCGTCCCGACGCCAGTACGTGGTCCACGCCGGCCGAGCCGATGTCGTAGGCCCAGCCGTCGCCACCCACGATCCACACGCTGCGGCGCAACAGGTGGTCTGCGACGGACGCGAGGTCTGCGACCTCTGGTCCGTCCAGGGTCTTGAGCACCGTCAGCAGCCGGTTCAGGCGCTCGGCCTGCCGTGCCAGGTCGCTCTCCAGCAGCTGCGGGCCGTTCAGCAGGCCGTCGACCAGTTCGTCGTCCGCAATCTCCCCGCGCAGCTGCTGCAAACGGGTGCGCGCCAGATCGGCATGCATGTCGGCGGCCAGGCGCATGCCCAGACCGAACTCGGCATTGTCCTCGAACAGCGAGTTCGACCAGGCCGGTCCGCGTCCAGCGGCATTCTTCGCCCACGGCGTGGTCGGCAGGTTGCCGCCGTAGATGGACGAGCAGCCGGTGGCGTTCGCGACGGTGGCCCGGTCGCCGAAGAGCTGGGTCAGCAGCTTCAGGTAGGGGGTCTCACCGCAGCCGGTGCAGGCTCCGGAGAACTCGAACAGGGGCTCCAGGAACTGCGTGCCGCGCACCGTGCCGAAGTCGACGCGGGAGCGGTCGTTGACCGGGATCGTCTCGAAGAACTCGACATTCTTCTTCTGTTCGGTGCGCTCGAGGACGGGCGCCAGGTTGATCGCCTTGCGCTGGGGCTGGCCGATCGGGTGCACCGGGCAGGCCTCGACGCACAGCCCGCAACCGGTGCAGTCCTCCGCGTAGACCTGCAGGGTGTACCGGGTGTCGGGCAGGCCAGCCGCATCGATCTCGGCGGAGGCGAAGGTCGCCGGGGCGCCCTCCAGCGTGCTCGGGTCGTAGTACTTCGCGCGGAGCACGGCGTGCGGGCAGACAAAGGAACAGTTGCCGCACTGGATGCAGCTCTCGGAGTCCCACACCGCGATCAGGTCCGAGATGTTGCGCTTCTCGTACTTGGTGGTGCCGGACGGGTAGGAGCCATCCACGGGCAGCGCCGAGACCGGGAGGTCGTCGCCGCGACCCTCCAGCATCCGGGCCGTCACCTCGCGCACGAACTTCGGGGCCGTCGAGGGCACTGCCGCGAGCAGGTCGTGCTCACTGGTGGCGGTCGCAGGCACCTCGACGTGGTGCAGGTGCTCCAGCGCCGAGTCGACCGCCGCGTGGTTCTTGGCGACGATTTCTGCCGACTTCTTCGAGTAGGTCTTGGTGATCGCCTTCTTGATCTTGTCGATCGCCTCGTCACGGGGCAGCACGCCCGAGATCGCGAAGAAGCAGGTCTGCAGGATCGTGTTGGTGCGTCCGCCCAGACCGGCCTCCCGTGCCACGGACGACGCGTCGATCGCGTAGACGTCCACACCAAGATCAATGATCTTGGTCTGCATCGACTTGGGCAGGTGCTCCCAGGCCTGGTCGGCCGCATAGGGCGAGTTGATCAAGAGGGTGGTGCCCGGACGCGCGAACTCGAGCACGTCCACCCGCTCCAGGATCGACCAGTGGTGGCAGCCGATGAAGCCGGCCTTGTTCACCAGGTAGGGCGCCCGGATCGGCGTCGGCCCGAAGCGCAGGTGCGAGACGGTGCGCGAGCCGGACTTCTTCGAGTCGTAGACGAAGTAGCCCTGGGCGTAGGTGTCCGGGTCGGAGCCCAGGATCTTGATCGTGTTCTTGTTGGCGCCGACGGTGCCGTCCGAGCCGAGGCCGTAGAACAGCGCGCGCAGCGTCTTCGGGTCCTCGATGTCGAGGCTGGCGTCGTAGTCCAGGCTGAGGTGGGTGACGTCGTCGTTGATGCCGATGGTGAAGCGCGGACGCGGCTTGTCCTTGGCCAGCTCGTCGAACACGGCCACCACCATGGCGGGCGTGAACTCCTTGCTCGACAGGCCATAGCGGCCGCCGGTGACCAGCGGCATCGTGCTCCGCTCGCCCTTGCTCAGGGACTCGCCCAGCGCCGTCACCACGTCCTGGAAGAGGGGTTCGCCGTTGGCGCCCGGCTCCTTGGTGCGGTCGAGGACGGCGATCCGCTGCACGCTGGCGGGGATCGCGGCCAGCAGCGCTGCGGTCGGCATCGGGCGGTACAGGCGCACCTGCGCGCAGCCGACCTTGCGGCCCTGGGCGTTCAGGTGGTCGATGGTCTCGCGCACCGTCTCGGCGCCCGAGCCCATGATCACCACGATCCGCTCGGCCTCGGGGTCACCGAAGTACTCAACCAGGTTGTACTGGCGCCCGGTGCGAGCGGCGAAGCCGTCCATCACGTTCTGCACGACACCAGGTGCCCACTCGTAGTAGAGGTTCGCGGTCTCGCGGCTCTGGAAGTAGGTGTCGGGGTTCTGCGCGGTGCCGCGGATGAAGGGGTTGGCGGGCGACAGCGCCCGGGCCCGGTGCTCCTGGACGAGCTTCTCGCTGACCATTGACTTCAGCACCTCGTCCGACAGCCGTTCGAGGGTGTTGAGCTCGTGGCTGGTGCGGAAGCCGTCGAAGAAGTGCACGAAGGGGATGCGCGTGTGCATGGTCGCGACCTGGCTGATCAGCGCCATGTCGTGCGCTTCCTGCACCGAGGCGGACGACAGCAGGGCGACGCCCGTCTGGCGCACCGCCATCACGTCCTGGTGGTCACCGAAAATGCTCAAACCCTGCGTGGCAAGCGAACGCGCAGCGACGTGGAAGACCGTGGAGGTCAGCTCACCGGCGATCTTGTACATGTTCGGGATCATCAGCAGCAGGCCCTGGGAGGCGGTGAAGGTGGTGCACATGGCACCGGCCTGCAGTGCACCGTGCATCGCGCCGGCCGCGCCGCCCTCGGACTGCATCTCGACCACCGTTGGCACCTGGCCGAAGATGTTCTGGCGTCCGTGGGCCGCCCACTCGTCGGCCAGCTCGGCCATCGTCGACGACGGCGTGATCGGGTAGATCGAGCACAGCTCGTTCAGCCGGTAGGCCACGTCGACCGCAGCCTCGTTGCCGTCCACGATCAATCGTTCGCCCGGCTCGATGGGGGAGGCGCCATGGCCGCCAACCTGCGCGAGGATGCCGTGCGCGCTCTCCGGGATCGGCGGGGCCAGCGTTGCCCCGTCCTCCATCCGGTAGGCAGAACTGGTGGCCACGAGGGCCTCGGCCTCCGGCTGGGGAGGAAGCACCTGGGTCATGTCAGTTCTCCGGAATCATCTCGATGGCGTGTGCGGGGCACTGGTCGAAGCAGCTGGCGCAACCGGTGCACTTCTCGTAGTCGAAGCGGTAGCGGTGGTCCTTGCCGAGCTTGATGATCGCGTCCTCGGGGCAGGCCCCCAGACAGCCGTCGCACTCGAAACAGTTGCCGCAGCTCAGGCAACGCTTGGCCTCGAACACGGCCTCCTCGTTGGTGAGGCCCTGGACGACCTCGTCGAAGGTGGTGCCCCGGGTCGCGGCGTCCAGCTCGGGCTGTTCGCGCCGGTCGTGGTCGCCGAAATACCACAGGTGCAGGTCGTCGAAGCCGACGATCGGGTGCTTCATGGGCGCGCTGCCCGCGAACTGGTTCAACCAGGCGTCGATCTGCTTGGCGGCCTTCTTGCCGTGGCCCACGCCGATCGTGACGGTGCGCTCGGAGGGCACCGCGTCGCCGCCGGCGAAGATGCCGGGCACGTCGGTCATCAGCGTGTTCGGGTTGACCTGGACGACGTCCCCGTTGAAGCCCATGCCGGGAATCGCGTGCAGGAAGGCGGTGTCGGCGTCCTGGCCGATCGCCAGGATCACCGTGTCGGCCTCCAGCTTCTCGAACTGGCCGGTGCCACGGGCCTTGCCGTTCTCGTCCAGTTCCATGATCTCGACGGTCAGCTCGTCGGGGTCCATGGACGAGATGGTGCGCAACCAGTTCATCCGGACGCCCTCGCGCTCGGCCTCCTCGGCCTCGAAGGTGTGGGCGGGCATCTGCTCGCGGGTGCGGCGGTAGACGATCACCGATTCCTCGGCGCCGAGGCGACGGGCGACTCGCGCGGCGTCCATGGCGGTGTTGCCGGCGCCGTAGACGGCGACCTTGCGTCCGATCACGGGACGCTCACCGGAGGCGACGTCACGCAGGAAGCTGACGGCGTCGACCATCCGTCCGGCATCCTGGTTGGGGATGTCGACCCGCTTGGACAGGTGGGCGCCGACGGCCACGAAGACGGCGTCGAAGCCGCCCTCCTTCTGTTCGGCGAGCAGGTCGCTGACCGAGTGGTTGAGGGTGATCTTCACGCCCATCTCGACCAGGCGCGCGACCTCGGCGTCCAGCACGTCGCGGGGGAGGCGGTAGGCGGGGATGCCGTAGCGCATCATGCCGCCGGGCTGCTCGGAGGCGTCGCGGATCTCGACCTCGTGGCCCAGCCTGGTGAGGTGATAGGCGGCGCTCAAACCGGAGGGTCCAGCGCCGATCACGAGCACCTTGTAACCCGTACGGGCGCGGGGCTTGTCGAACTTCCAGCCCTTCTCGATGGCGCAGTCACCAAGGAAGCGCTCGACCGAGTGGATCGAGACCGAGCCGTCCAGTTCCACGCGGTTGCAGACGTTCTCACAGGGGTGGTAGCAGACGCGTCCGTGGATCGCGGGGAAGGGATTGTCGCGGGTCAGCTGGCGCCACGCGGCCTCCTCCTGACCGTGCTTGATCAGCCGCAGCCACTCCTGGATGTTCTCACCCGCCGGGCAGCCGGCATTGCAGGGCGGCAGGAGGTCGACGTAGATAGGCATCCTCGTCCGAACCGGGCCCACGCGACCGGCGGTGCTCGCCAGGTCGGGAAGCTGGGTGATGTCGCGCGGGTCGTTGGCCATCGTCTCCCTCTCTCTCGCCGACGAGACGGGCTGGCAGCCTCGCCGGGCTGGGCGCCGGGCGCCCAAGTACTACCGATGGTAGTTCCGGGCCTTCCAGCGCTTTCGAGGGGGTCCGGGAAGTGACGGGTCGTGGCATCCGGAGGCGCGATGGAGCTGGCGAGCACCATCGATGCTGTTGAAGGCTCGAACTGTGCCTGCCCCGCGTGGCAAGGCTGACCGGGTTCAGAGTTCGTCAACCCAGTCTTCAGGCATCCCGAGGCTGGCCCGATTGGTCAGTGGATTCGGCAGGAAGGCTGTGTCGAGCAGGTCGACCACTTTCTCCGGCCACGTCGTTCCTGGCGACGTGGAGCGCAGTAGGCGGGCCATGACGACGAGTGCGCCGAACAAGCGTTCGCTCTGCCCGGCGGGAAGCAGCTTCAGTTCTGGCTGCGTCCTCAGCGCCGAAGTTGGTGCGGGTGTGAATGATTTGTTCCACAAGCGCGCGTGATGGGCGCAGGTGTTGCGGATGATGGTCAGCTGCTCCATCCATCGGACGAGAGGCGGCGTCTTCCGTGCGGTCCTGCTTTGCGATTGGGACAGGGCGGCAAGGTCGACTCGAACCCCGAATCCTTCGGAGATCTCGAGCTGATCCTTGGCTGGAAGCCCCTCCAAGAGCCGGGAGACGTCGGCGAAGTCCAAGACCTCTGCGAGTACCCAGAAGGGATACTGCCCATAGGTGTCCCGGTAGTGCTTGATCGACTCATTGTGGTGCGCGGCGCGGTCGATGCGCTTGTGTGCAGTCTCCAGCCAGCGCGCGTGATTGAAGGTCGGTCTGAAGTGGCGCGGGTCGGTATGGGCGAGGCTTCCGTGACTGTAGAGCTGCTGCCCCACGCGGGCGCGGAGGGAGACCTCGATGCGTTCCATACCGTCGTGGACCAGAGTTCGTAGCTTGCGGTCCGCCTCGTACAGGCTCGTCACGTGCTTGAAATCGGTGCCTGCGCGGAACGCATCGCCGCGAACTCCCGAACTGTCAACGACACGGGCTGGGTACCAGTAGGCAGACAATCGGTAGTAGCTGACGTTGGCGAACCACTGCTGTGCCAAGGCTTCATCCACGCTCATGCCACGAGAGCGAAGCAATGCGACATGCTGGCCGGTGGTCATAGCCGTCTTCAACTCTTTGGGCACGTGCGGGGCTCCGGTGGTCAAAAGAGATCCAGCCCACTCCCGACCAGAGTCGGGGCGGGCTGAACGATTGCTCAAAGACTAGCACCCGCGCGGCCTGAAGAGTGCGGCATGGGGCAGCTGGCGTCCGGTTTTCAGTCGGACGGAGTGGCAGGAACGGACGGATTGGGTCGCCACATCCGGAACATCGGACGTCCGAACCACGCCGGCCCGCAGTTCACCTCCAAACCATCGGGGACGAAGCCATTGCGGGAGTAGAAGGCCTCGGCGCGGGGGTTCTCGCGCAGGATCCACAGCCAGGCGCCGCGTCCGTCGGGTGCCGCGGCCTCGAGCAGTCGCTGGCCCAGGCCGGTGCCGTGGGTGGACGCGCGGGTGTAGATGTGGTCGAGGTTCAGCTCCACCGGCGGGGGCGGGTTGTCGTAGAGGTGACTCTCCCAGTGGGGTACCCCCAGCCCGGAGCTGACGATCCCGGCCACCTCGCCGTCATCGTCCAACGCCACCCAGTGGGTGCGTTCGGGTTCGCGTCCGTCGGCCAGCGCATCGGCCATCCGCTGCAGTTCCGTGCGATGCTCCTCGATGCCGGCGACGATGTCGTCGCGACGACTGGCCGCGAACTCGGGCGGCATGATGTGCGCGTAGGTCTCCGCCAGGCTCTCGACATAGCAGTGGGCATAACCGGGCGCGTCGTCCGGTGTCGCGAGCCGGATCGTGTACGAGGGGGAACTCACTTCTGGGCGTCGATGGCGGCCTCGAGCCGCTCAAGCTTGGCGGTCATCTCGCCCGAGTAGCCAGGACGAATGTCGGCCTTGAGCACCAGCGAGACGCGCGTCCCATACTCGCCGACCGCCTCGCAGCAGCGCTTCACGACGTCCATGCACTCGTCCCACTCACCCTCGATCGTGGTGAACATGGAGTCGGTGCGGTTCGGCAGACCGGAGTCACGGATGATCTGGACGGCCGCTGCGACGGCATCGTGGACGGAGGCATCGGGCTGTTCGCCGCCCGAGGGGGCGACAGAGAAGGCTACGAGCATGGCTCCGATTCAACACCAGCCCGGCGCGCTCCCACCAGAGGTTTCAGTCCACGAGCCCCATCAGCCGGGCGCGGTCGATGGCCTCGACCCGGTTCGACCCCCCGAGCTTGCGGTGGATGCGCCGCAGGTGGGTCCGGTCATCCACGCCCGTCATCTTGAGCTTCACATTCTGTCACCCACGCCATTACCTGCGATCGGGTCGGGGCATGGAATCGGCCCTGACGTGCCCGGGCAGCTCCACCACCCGGTCGCAGCGCTGGATCAGTCGCGAATCGTGCGTGACAAGGATTGTGGCCCGGGTGGCGGTGGCCCGCCACAGGTCGTCCACCAGTGCCTCGGCGGTCTCGGCATCCAGGTGTTCGGTGGGCTCATCGAGTAGCAGGGCCTGAGTGGTCGACGCCACCAGCACGCGGGCCAGGGCAACCCTGCGGGCCTCCCCGCCTGACAGTGAGCCGCCGTGCCAGCTGACCAGGCGCGAGGGGTCGAGGTCGACTCCGGCTGCACGGAGGGCGTCGCGTACCTGGTCATCGGTCGCGTCCCGGTTGCCGATCCGCACATTCTCCGCGATCGAGGTGGCGAACAGGTGGGCGTCCTGGGCCAGGTAGCCGACCTGTCCGGACGTCGTGACCTCCCCGGCCACCGGATCGATCAGGCCCATCACGGTGGCCAGCACCGTGGTCTTGCCGATGCCCGAGGGCCCGACCAGGGCGACGCGTTCACCGGCGCGCACGGTCAGGTCCAGGTGTTCGACGACGGGTGGCTGGCCCGGCCACCCGGCCGACAGATCGCGCAGGGTGATCGACGGTTCGGCTGCGGCGGAGGCCTCGGGACGGTCGCCGCGTCCGACAGCGGGTGCCGCCAGCATCTGTGCGACCCGCGCCAACGCCGTGCGGCTGCGCGTCCACGTCTGGCCAGCCAGCGCAAAGGTCCCGAAGACCTCGTGCAGCGCCAGGGGGGTGAGGACGACGACCGCGAGGGCCCGACCCCGCATCCGCCCGTCGTGCACGGCGTGGGCGCCGAACCACAGCGCTCCAATGACCGCGGCACCGGCCGCCAGTACCTGACCGCCGGTGGCCAGCCCGCGCACCCAGGCGGACCGGCGTTCGGCCCGCTCGAGGCGACGGTGAACCGCGAGCACCTCGGCCAACTGGTCGTCCGTGGCTCCGAAGGCCACCACGTCTGCGGCGGCCTGGGAGAGCTCGTCGGCCCGGTCGGCCAGTTCGCCGCGGGCGGGGACGATTGACGCGTCCGCCCGGCGGCTGGTGGCCTGCGCCAGCCATGGCAGCAGCACCGAGGCAACCAGTGCGGAGGTGAACAGCACCGCTGCCGAGGCCGGGTCAAACAGGGCCAGCCCGGTGCAGGTGAACAACACGACCAGCGCGGAGGACAGCATCGGGACCGCCACCCGGACGATCGCGTCCTGTACCGCGTCGACGTCGGCGACCAACCTGGTGAGCAGGTCCCCGCGGCGCCGTCCGAGCAAGGTGGTGCGGCTCAGCGCGTCATAGGACCGCAACCTCAGTGCTCCCTGCAGCCGCAGCGACAGGTCGTGGCCGACGATGCGTTCGGCATACCGGGCGACACCACGGCTGATGCCGAAGAAGCGGACGGCCACCGCGGCGGCCTCCAAGTAGAGCACCGGCGGGTGTTCGGCCGCCCGGCTGAGCAGCCAACCGGAGACCGCCATCAGCGCCACCGAGGCGCCTGACGCCAGGGCTGCCAGCAGGATCGTCAACGTGAACCGTCCCCGAGCTCCCGGGGTGGTGCGCAACAGGTCCCGGACCAGGGCGATGGGTCCGAGCTCTTGGGAGGTCGCTGGTTCCTGGGCTCGGGTGGCCGGAGGGAGCCCTCCACCGGCTCGGGGATCGTTGGGGGTGGCTCGGGGCTCGGTCTTCTGGGTGGGGGTGGCCGCAACGAGCCCTCGACAGGCTCGGGGATCGTTCGTGGCCGGTCGGCGATCGGTGCCGAGGGTGATGACCCGGTCTGCGGCCGCGAGCACGGCGGGGCGGTGGCTGACAACCAGCGCCGAGGCCCCACTGGCGCGGATAGCCTGGAGCACGGTGGCCTCGGTGTCGGAGTCCAACCCCGCCGTCGGCTCGTCCATGACCAACAGGTCGGCGGCGCCGCTGCGAATCCGCAGCAGGGCCCGCGCGATCGCGACCCGGCGGCGCTCACCGGCCGAGAGACCCTGCGCATCGTCGCCCACCTCGTGGTCGAGGCCGATTCCCGGTGCGCCCGCATCGTCCAGGGCCGACCGCAGCGTCGCCTCGTCGGCCGAAGGGTCGCCCATCCGCAGGCTCCGAGCGACCGCGCCGCGCAGCAGCCCGGGCTCCTGCCCGACCCACGCGACGCGCGTCCGGTCGACGGCGACGGTGCCGGCGGCAGGGTCGAGGAAGCCCATCGCCAGTGCCAGCGCGGTCGACTTCCCGCCGCCGCTGGCTCCGGTCAGGGCCACCACCTCGCCGCGCGCGACCCGCAGGGACAAGTCGTCCAGCACGGGGGTGCTCCCGTGGGAGAAGGCGAGCTTTCGCAGGTCGAGGGACAGGCCTGCCCCGGGCGCGCTGCTGGGGGCCGGACCCTTCTCGGCGGCCTCGATGATCGTCAGCGCCTGGTCGGCGGCGGCCATCCCGTCGGCCGCATCATGGAAATGTGTGCCCACCTGCCGCATCGGCAAGTAGGCCTCGGGCGCCAGCACCAGGATGAACAGCGCCTCGTCCAGGCCCATGTTCCCGTAGACCACCCGGAAGCCGACGCTCACCGCCACCAGCGCGACGCTCAAGGTGGCCAGGAGTTCCAGGGCGAAGCTCGACAGAAAGCTCACCCGTAGCGTCTTCATCGTCTCGCGCCGGTTCGCCTCCTCGGTGATGGCCAGGCCAGTGCGTTGCCCGCGCGCCCGTCCGAAGGCCTGCAGCGTCGGCAGGCCGGTGACCAGATCGGCGAAGTGGTTCGCGAGGCGGTCCTGCACCTTCCAGCGGCGCGCGACCTGTGCCTGCGTCGTCCAGCCGATGAGCGCCATGAACACCGGGATCAACGGCAGTGTCACGGCGATCACCACGGCACTCAGCACGTCCTCCCGCGCGATCACGCCCATGATCAACAACGGCACGACAATGGCCAGCACCAGCTGGGGGAGGTATTTCTGGTAGTACCCGTCCAGCGCGTCCAGGCCGGTGGTGACCAGCCCGACGAGCGTGGACGAGGAGGTCCGCTGGTCGAGTGGACGCGCAAGTCGGGCGCGCAGCAGGTCTTCGCGAAGGCCGGCCTTCACCGCGGCGGAGGCGCGGTGGGCGAGCCACTGGTTGGCCCAGGCGAGCACGCCCCGGACGGCGAAGACCCCGGCGAGCAGGGCGAGCCAGGTCGGCAGACCGGTCAGCTCGTGGGTCGCGAAGACGGACGTGATGGCGACGGCCAACAACCGCGCCTGCGCGATCAGCGCGATCGTGGAGACCACCCCCACGACGGCGAGGGCGACCAGGAAGAACCTGGTCGCCCTACCGCGCCGCACGAGGCGGGGATCAATCGGACGTGCCACTCAGTGCCCCAATCCAGTCATCCAGCACCAATCATTCGTCCAGCACCAATCCAGGCATCGGCTCAGTGGGCCGCGAGGGGCAGGTTCTTGGTGCTGAGCCGACGACGGAAGACCCAGTAGCTCCAAGCCTGGTAGCCGAGCACGACAGGCACGGCGGTGCAGGCTGCGATCGTCATGATCTTCAGCGTGTAGGGGGAGCTGGAGGCGGTCGTCATGTCGAGCGGGTGTGCGGGGTCCAGGCTGATGAAGCCGAGGTTGCCGTACATCTTCACGAAGATGTCCACCACCAGGAAGACGATCGCCAGACCGGTGAACAGGAAGGCCATGCCGTCGCGTTGCTTCGTCGCCATCAGCCAGGACGTGACCAGGCAGGCCACCGCCAGCAGTCCGGCCAACCAGCAGATCAGGGTGGCCGCCGAACCCAGCCAGCTGCTGTCGCCAGCGGGCCAGGCCAGGTTCTGCCAGACCACGAAGACCGCCATCAGCGCAGCTGCCGCGAGCTGTGCCTTCGTCGCGAAGGAGTTGGCGTTGTGCCGCACGTCCCCGCGGGTCTTGAGCGCGATGAAGACCGCACCGTGGGCGAGGAAGAGGACGACGAACAACACGCCCCCGAGCAGGCCGAAGGGGTTGAACAGGCTCCAGAAGCCTTGGGCGACGAGCACGTCGGAGCCGACCTTGATGCCCTTCACGAAGTTCGCGAAGCCGATGCCGAAGACCAGTGCGGGCAGGAAGGAGCCGATGGTGGCGCACCAGTCGAAGGCCGCCTTCCAGCGCAGATCGTCCCGCTTGGCGCGGTACTCGAACGCCACCCCGCGCAGGATCAGGCCGACGAGCACGAGGAAGAGCGGCAGGTAGAGGCCGCTGAACAAGGAGGCGTACCAGCCGGGGAAGGCGGCGAACATGGCGCCACCGGCGGTGAGCAGCCAGACCTCGTTGCCGTCCCAGAGCGGGCCGATGGTGTTGATCATCACCCGGCGGTCGTCCTCATTGCGTCCCAGGACGGGCAGCAGCATCCCGACGCCGTAGTCGAAACCCTCCAGGAAGAAGTAGCCGAGCCACAGCACGGCCGACAGCAGGAACCACATCATCTGCAGGCCGGTGGGCTGCGTATGCATGAGCGTCAACATGTCTCGTCCTTCTCAGTAGGCGAAGGACAGAGGGGCGTCCTCGTCCTCGATGACCTCGACGGGGGCCACCTCGGGCAGCCCGGCACGGTTGTACTTGAGGATCAGGCCGAACTCGACGACCGCGAGCACGCCGTAGATCAGTGTGAACAGCACCATCGTCAAGATCGCCTCACCGAGGCTGACCGAGGGGGAGACCGCGGTCAGGGTGGGCAGCACGCCGGCGACGATCCACGGCTGGCGGCCCATCTCGGTCATGATCCAGCCGAAGCTGATCGCGAACAACGGCATGAACGGCAACAGGGCCATCGACCACTGCCACAGCCGGGTCGGCATCGGGTTGCGCCCACCACGCAGCGCCCACAGGACCCATGCGCCGACCAGTGCGCCGAGCGCACCGAGGCCGATCATCAGGCGGAAGCTCCAGTAGGTGACCGGAACATTCGGCGTGACCTTGACGTCTTGGGTCTTGAGGATGTCGGCATAGGTGGCCTGCAGCTCGGTCTTGGTGCCGTCCTCGCGCAGGAAGCCCTGTTCGGCGTACTGGGCCTTCAGATCGTCGATGCCCTGTACGGTGCCGTGCACGGTGCCGGTGGCCATGAAGCTGAGCAGGTAGGGAACGCGGAGGCTGAACAGCTCGTCCTCGCCGTTGAGGGAGCCGATGGTGAACACGGAGAAGCCGGCCTCGTCCGTGGTCTGGTACAGGGCTTCGGCGGCGGCCATCTTCATGGGCTGCGCCTCGGTCATCGCCTTGGCCTGCAGGTCGCCGGTGATCATCGTCGCGACGGACGAGACGAGCAGCACCCAGGCGCCGAACTTGGCCGCCCAGCGCCAGGTGGTGACGTCGCGTTCGACGTGCTCGGCCTTGACGTGGGTGCCGGTGTAGCTGAGGTCGGTGCCGGCGGGGGCGTCCGTGCGCGCCTTGTTGAGGCGTGCGAGGTGCCAGCCGGACAGGCCGGCGACCAGGCCGCCGGCGACCATGTAGGCGGCAGCGATCTGGTGCGGGAAGGTGGCGACGAAGACCGGGTTGGTGAGCAGGGCCCCGAAGTCGGTGAGCTCCGCGCGGCCATTGCGGAAGGTGGCGCCGACCGGGTTCTGCATCCAGCTGTTGGCGGCCAGGATGAACACGGCCGAGAGCATCGTCCCGATCGCGGCCAGGTAGATCGCCATCAGGTGCAGCTTCTTGGGCAGGCGGTCCCAGCCGAAGATCCACAGCCCGATGAAGGTGGACTCCAGGAAGAAGGCGAGCAGGGCCTCAAGCGCCAGCGGGGCGCCGAAGACGTCCCCGACGAAGCGCGAGTACTCCGACCAGTTCATGCCGAACTGGAACTCCTGCACGATGCCGGTGACCACACCAGCGGCGAAGTTGATCAGGAAGAGCTTCCCGAAGAACTTGGTGAGGCGCAGGAAGTTGTCGTTGCCGGTGCGGTACCAGATCGTCTGCAACACCGCGACGAGCATCGACAAGGCGATGGTCAACGGGACGAACAAGAAGTGGTAGACCGTCGTGATCCCGAACTGCCATCGGGCAATGATCTGAGCGTCCATGGGGCGGAATGTACTACGGGGTGTAGGAGCATTCAAAAGTGTTCCCTACACTGCCGCCATGGCGATTTTCGGGGAGCTCGAGACGGCGGTCTTGAATGTCTTGTGGGCACAGGGAAAGCCGATGAGGGCGCGCGACGTGCACGAGGTCTTGACCCGTGATCGAGAGCTGGCCTACACCACCGTCATGACGGTGCTGGACCGGCTGGCCAAGAAGCACGTCGTCGAGCGGGAACAGCCAGCTGACGAGCGCTTCTGGCTCTACACCCCGGCTCAGGGCAGGGCCGAGACCTATGCCGCCGCCGTGGCCGCGCTGCTGGACGAGGCGGGCGCCGACGCCCCGCGTGTGGTGGAGATCATCGGGCGTAGGTCAGCTCTGTGAAACGTGCCTGTGTGCGCGGGCGGTGATTTCGATCAAGGTTTTTCCTGCCATGGCGAACCCCAACGACTTCACCGGCAATCGGGACGGAAAGTGGCGCCCGTCAGAACAACTGGCAAAACGCCACTTCGCTGGCGGTGGGCAATGACCCCACATCCGGTCGCAATTGCCGGTCGCGATGGTTCGTATCGGTCGGGCGCATGAACGCTCAGGCGCACGTCGAGCATGATGGGGCCATGACGATCCACGCCGAGCATCCCTTCGCGTCCAGCGGTCGCGACCTCGGACGACAGATCCGCGCCCGCCTCGGTGGGCGGGTCGCGCTGTTGACCACCGGGCAGGGGCGTTCGCGCGTGGGGCTCACGGTGTCGAGCGTGCTCGTCGCGGGGGGAGAGCCTTGGCGGGCGGTGGTGCTGCTCGACCCCGACTCCGACCTCGCCGAATCCCTTGAGGTGGGCTCGCCGGCGGTGCTGCAACTGCTGTCGGGCCCGCACCGTTACCTGGCAGATGCCTTCGCGGGCCTCGCGCCGGCCCCTGGCGGGCTCTTCACGCTGGGCGACTGGGAACAGACCGAGTGGGGCCCCCGGCTATCGGAGGCGGAGAGCTGGGCAGGCGTTCGCGTCGAGTCGCGGCGCACGATCGGTTGGTCCGAGGAGTTCGTCCTTGCGCTGGAGGGTGGGGCGGCGGGAGAGTCCGCTGAGCCCCTGCACCACGTCCGGGGGGCCTACCGGACGCTGTGAGCCCGCAAGGACGCCGAAACCGGAGTTGGTCTGCACTAAGTGCGGTGCAGACCAACCCCGGTTCGCGTGTGGTCCTTCAGGCGAAGTCGGCCTTGCTGATCAGGCCGTGCACCCCGGTGGTCCTGTCGACGAACTGGCTCACGTAGAAGTCGCTGGCCGCCGAGAGGTAGGCGTAGGCGACCTGCCGGGGAACGCCGAGGTCGAACTCCAGGTGGTCGAGGGCATTCACGACCGCGCGCCGCATGGCGATGTTGAGGTCGGACGATGAGCCATTGCTCAGCCCGTCCGGGTCGCTCAGCCCAATGGGGATCCACGAATCGGCCGTCTCACCGAAGGGGTGGCGATAGGCCACGGAGGGGGCGTCCCCCGACCCGGGCTTGCAGACCGTCAGCCGGAAGGTGCCCCGCAGCGACCCCTCCATCGCCGTCAGCGCTACCTCTCCCGAACCCATGGCGTGGTGGGGGTCGCCGACATAGAACAACGCACCCTCTGCGGTCACCGGCAGGTAGAAGGTCGAACCGATCCCGAGGTGCCGGATGTCGATGTTGCCGCCGCCCAGCGTCGGGGGCACCGAGTGGGCCGAGGGATCGGTGAGTGTTCTGGCCTCGGACCTTGCGACGCCCATCATGCCGAAGAAGAGCTTGGGGGCGAACGACAGCGTGCGCGAGCCGGCCGCCATCCGCGCTCGCCCGCCCTTGATGGAGGCGAACACCGACACATTGCCGTAGGTCGCCGGATCGCCGGTCTCGCGGTGGTCGCTTGCGTGGGGTGGCATCACCTCGGCAAGGCTGATTCCCGCCGGGGCCGCGCCGTTGGCGCCGACGGCCAGCGTTCCCTTGCCGTGGCGCGAGGAGACGACGCCGTAAGGCACGCGCGTGCGCAGGTCGACGGTCTCGATCTTGAGCACGTCCCCGCGCTCGGCGCCCTCGACGAACACCGGTCCGGTCACCACGTGGGGGCCATCGGCGTCGAAGTTGCGCGGGTGACGGTTGTAGTGGGCGGCCACGTCAATGGCATCGCTGAGCACATTCCGACGCGACACACCGTGCTCGCCGAACCATGCGACCGGGTCGCGTCCCTGGTCTTCGAGGATGCCCTCATGGCTCAGCGCGTCGATGGTGATGGTGCGCCCTGACCGCATGCGGCTGACGGGCGCAGTGTGCACGGTGGGCACGTAACCCCAGATGACCTCCTCGGTCGCCGAGGCGAGGTAATGGTCGCCCACGATCGTGCCGCGGTGCGGCTGCAACGGCGCCCCGCCCACCACCTCCCTGCCAGAACGGGCCGAGCCCTTCCTGGACGAGCCGGCAGCAGCCGTGGCGGGGGAGGCAATGCTGCCGGCGCCGATGGCGGTGGCAGCGGCCGAGGTGGCCAGGAAGCCTCGCCGCCCGAGCACATGGGCCAGCGTCGTGGCGGCTTCGGGCGGGGTGGGGGCGTTGTGGGGGACGTGCACGGTGGGACCTCCGGGTTGTGGGGCTGGAGCCCCGACGCTAGGGAGCCCGGCGACGCCCCTTGTGACGCGCGGGTTAAGGCCGTGTTACGCCGCTCGTTGCCACCGTCCAGGACGAGGGTCAGGCCGCGTCGACCTGTGTTGCCGCCGAGAACTGCGACTGGTAGAGGTCGTAGTAGTGCCCCTTGGTCTCCAGCAGCTCGTGGTGCGTGCCCTGCTCGACGATCGCGCCGTTCTCCATCACCAGGATCAGGTCGGCATCGCGAATCGTCGACAGCCGGTGCGCGATGACGAAGGCCGTCCGATCAGAACGCAGCGCCGTCATCGCCTGCTGGACGAGCATCTCGGTGCGCGTGTCGACGCTCGAGGTCGCCTCGTCGAGGATCAGTAGCGAGGGGTCGCTCAGGAAGGCCCGCGCGATCGTGATCAGCTGCTTCTCGCCCGCCGACACATTCGAGCCTTCCTCATCGATCACCGTGTCATAGCCATCGGGCAGGGCGTGCACGAAGCGATCGACATAGGCGGCGGTGGCGGCGGCCACGATCTCGTCCTCGGTGGCGTCGGGCTTGCCGTAGGCGATGTTCTCGCGAATCGTGCCGCCGAACAGCCAGGTGTCCTGCAGGACCATGCCCATCTGGCCGCGCAGTTCGCGGCGTGGCACGGACGAGATGTCGACCCCGTCCAGGGTGATGCGCCCGCCCTGCAACTCGTAGAAGCGCATCAACAGGTTCACCAGCGTCGTCTTGCCGGCACCGGTGGGGCCGACGATCGCGATGGTCTGGCCGGGCTCCGCGATCAGGTTCAGGTCGTTGATCAGCGGACGCTCGGGCAGGTAGCGGAAGTCGACGTGGTCGAAGACAACCCGTCCCGTGACCGGCTGGGCCAGCGCGCCGGTCGCGTCAGGCGACTGCTCCGGTGCGTCCAGCACCTGGAAGACCCTCTCCGCCGAGGCGACGCCCGACTGCAGCAGGTTCGCCATCGAGGCCACCTGCGTGATCGGCTGGGTGAACATCCGCGAGTACTGGATGAAGGCCTGCACGTCGCCCAGGCTCATCGAGCCCGAGGCCACCTTCAGGCCGCCGATCACGGCGATCGCGACGTAGTTCAGGTTCCCGACGAAGAACATGATCGGCATGATGATGCCGCTGATGAAGGAGGCGCCGAAGGCCGAGGTGAACAGACCGTTGTTGTGCTTGGCGAAGGTCTGCTCCACCTCGCGCTGGCGGCCGAAGACCTTGACCAGCGAGTGGCCGGTGTAGGCCTCCTCGACGTGGCCGTTGAGCTCGCCTGTCGACTTCCACTGCTGTGCGAACATCTTCTGCGAGCGCTTGCCGATCAGGCCGGCGACGACACCCGAGATGGGGACGATCAACAAGCTGACCAGCGCCAGCTGCCAGCTCACCCAGAACATCATGATCATCACGCCGACCAGTGTCAGCAGCGCGTTGAGTACCTGCGACAGCGTCTGCTGCAGGGTTTGCGAGATGTTGTCGATGTCATTGGTGACGCGGCTGAGCAGCTCTCCGCGCGGCTGCTTGTCGAAATAGCTCAGCGGCAGCCGGTCGAGCTTCTCGCCGACCTCCTGGCGGATCCGGTAGATGGATCGCTGCACCACGCCGTTGAGCAGGTAGCCCTGCAGGTAGGCCAAGATCGCCGAGGCGACGTACAGACCCAGGCACCACAGCAGGATGGAGCCGACGTGGCCGAAGTCGATGCCCTGGCCGGCGACCACGCCCATCTTCTCGACCATGTCGGCCATGTCACCCATGCCGTTCTTGCGCATCGCGTCCGCGATCACGCTGGCGGGGGTGCCGGCGGGGAAGCTGTTGCCCAGCGACTGACCGATGGCGCCGGAAAAGATGGCGTTGGTGGCACGGCCCAGGATCTTCGGACCGACCACCGCGAAGGCAACGCTCAACGCTGCCATCGCGATCACCATGGTGATCAGTGCGCGCTCGGGGCGCAGGTGCCCGAGCAGGCGCCTCAGCGAGGGGATGAAGGCGACGGGCTTCTCGACCACTCGTCCCATGCCCATCGGGCCGTGGCCGGGGCCGTCGCCCTGGTTGGCCGGGACGTCGGGGCGCTCGGGCGCAGTGTTCGCGTCGACGGCCGCGGCGGCGGCCTGGTCGGCATTCAACGTGCTGGTGGTTGCCCCCAGCGCGTGCTGGGGTGCGGTGGGTGCGAGGGCGTCGACGCCCTGGTCTTCCGGGGTCTCGTCCATCGCGTGGCGGGGGGTGGTGCTCATGCGGCTGCCTCCTCGGCGCTCAGCTGGGAATCGACGATTTCGGCGTAGGTGGGGCAGGTCGCCAGGAGTTCGTCATGGGTGCCGCGCCCGGCGATCCGTCCGTGCTCGAGCACGAGGATCTGGTCGGCATTGCGGATGGTCGAGACGCGCTGGGCGACGATCAGGACGGCCGCCCCGGCCGTCCAACCAGCCAGTGCGGCGCGCAGCCGGGCGTCGGTGGCGACGTCGAGGGCGCTGAAGGAGTCGTCGAACACGTAGACGTCCGGACGCTTGACGAGCGCGCGGGCGATCGACAGGCGCTGGCGCTGACCGCCGGAGACGTTGGTGCCGCCCTGGGCGATCGGGGCCTCCAACTGCCCGTCCATCTCGCGGACGAAGTCGTCGGCCTGGGCCACCTTGAGAGCCGCCCACAGTTCCTCGTCCGTCGCGTCGGGCTTGCCGTAGCGCAGGTTGCTGGCGACGGTTCCGCTGAACAGGTAGGGCTTCTGCGGGACGAGTCCGATCCGGCTCCACAAGGTGTCGGGGTCGAGTTCGCGCACGTCCACGTCGTCGACGAGCACGGTGCCCTTGGTCGCGTCGAACAGGCGCGGGATGAGGCTGACCAGGGTCGTCTTGCCCGAGCCGGTGGCACCGATGACGGCGGTGGTGCGGCCGGGGGTGAGGTCGAAGTCGATGTCACCCAGCACGGGCTGATCGGCGCCGGGGTAGCTGAACTCGACGCCCCGCATGGAGAGCTCACCGGCGACGCCCACCTCGGTGCGGCCGTTGATCGGCGGCACGACGGACGATTCGGTGTCGAGCACCTCGACGATGCGTTCGGCGCAGACGGACGCGCGGGGGGCCATCACCATCATCATCGACGCCATCATCACGCTCATCAGGATCTGCATCAGGTAGGTGAGGAAGGCGGTCAGCTGGCCGACCTGGATGTGGCCTTCGGCGATCCGGTGGCCGCCGAACCACATCACGCCGACGCTGGAGACATTCATCACCAGCATCACGAAGGGGAACATGAAGGCCATCAGGCCGCCGAGCTTCGTGGCGGTGTCGGTGAGGTTGGCGTTGGTCTGCTCGAAGCGCTTGGCCTCGTGCGGTTCACGGATGAAAGCGCGGACGACGCGGATGCCGGTGATCTGCTCGCGCAGCACCCGGTTCAGGTCGTCGATGCGGGTCTGCTGCACCCGGAACAGCGGGCCGAGGCGCCAGATCAGGGCGCCGATGCCGGCCGCGAGAACGAGCACGGCCGCGACGATCAGCCAGGTCATGCCCATGTCTTCGCGCAGCGCCATCACGACGCCGCCGACCATCGTGATGGGCGCGCTGATCATCATGACCAGGCTCATCAGGACGATCTGCTGCACCTGCTGCACGTCGTTGGTGTTGCGGGTGATCAGCGAGGGCGCCCCGAAGTGGTTCACCTCGCGGGAGCTGAACGACAGCACCTGGCCGAAGATCGCCTCGCGCAGGTCACGCCCGAGCGACATGGCGACGCGGGCGCCGCACCAGGTGGCGCCGATCTGCGCGGCGACCTGCACCAGGGAAACGGCCAGCATGTAGCCGCCGTGCACCCAGATGTAGCGGGTGTTGCCCTGCGCGACCCCGGTGTCGATGATCCGGGCGTTGAGGTTGGGCAGGTAGAGGGAGGCGATTGTCGCGACGAGTTGGAGCACGGCGACCACCGCGACGAGCCCCAGATAGGGGCGCAGGTAGCGGTTGACGAGCTTGATCAGCATGGTTCTTCCTTGGCGATTCCGCCGAGCAGCAAGGCGGCGAGCTGGCGAGGGTCGGTGAGGTGTTGGTCGGTGAAGTGGGGGTGCGCGGTGGTGAAGGCCATCGCGCGAAGCAGTGAGGCGGCCTGCTCGACCGGGCAGTTGAGCCGGTGGGTGTCGGGTTCGAGCACGCGGACGATCGCGTGGTGCAGCTGCTCGCCTTGTTCCCGGTGGCGGGCCATCGCCTCGGGGTCGTGATGTGGGCCGGCGTCGTGATGTGGGCCGGCGTCGTGGCGCGGGTCGGTGCCCGGGCCAGACGGGCGGTCGTCGGCCGGGAGGGAGAACAGGGCGGCGAAGATCGCCGAGGTGTCGTCGATGGTCCGGCGCAGGGCAGTGAGCGCAGCCACCGTCCGTTCCGTCAGGTCGAGGGAGCGGTCGATGCCATCGAGCTCGTCGCACAAGTCGGTGGGGTCCATCATGGCGTCCAGCGTCGCCTCCACCAGCTCGCGCTTGGTGGCGAAGACCCGGAACAGCGTGCCCTCGGCGATCCCGGCGGCCTCGGCCACCTGTCGGGTGGTGAAGCGTCCGCCCTCGGCCAACAGCAGGGGCCGGGCGGCACGGACGATCTCGGCCCGGCGTTCATCGGGGGGTAGTGCAGGTGCGCGTCGTCTCACGGGGTCCAAGAGTAATGAGTGAGTACTCACTCACACAAGATGGCCGACGTCGTTGTCGATCCGGCGCTGGTGCCCTCCGACGTCACCGCGACCAGCCCTTGTTCGCGCAGCATGGCGGCCGATCTGCCCGGGGCCAGCTTCCGGACGTGGTGAACGTCCCGCTGGCCCCAGACGTGATCGACCGGCTGCTGGGCAAGGCCCGGCTACTTGTCGAAGCCGTCGTCCTGCGCGTTGTTGATCAGCGAACCGCCGGTCTGGCGGTTGTGCTCCTCGGCGGCGCGGGCGCGTTCGTCCAGCGTCCCGACGGTGGAATCACCATCGATGCCCAGCTCGGGGTTGCGCGGGTCGACCACGGGCTCGGCGCTGTTGTCCTCGATGGTCTCGACGAAGTCCTTGTCGCGGGTTGTCCCGGCGGTGTCGGCGTTGTACTCGGTCATGGCTCCTCCTTCTGTGAGGGCCCCGGCAGCCAGGGCACGATGTTGACACTAGGCAGCACCGGCCCACCGCGCCACAGACAACCGCTCGGGTTCGCGCAGGGCTCAGCGCACGTCCTAACCTTGACCGGTGACCGACACGACTGCGCCCGAGCCCACTGCCCCCGCCAACAACCCCGAACTGCCCGAGGGCGCTTCGGTGAGCGAGCAGATGCTGGTGCGGCGTGACAAGCGCGAACGCATCCTCGCCGAGGGCAAGCAGGCCTACCCGGCCGACCTGCGCCGCACCCACACGCTGGCGCAGGTGCGCGCGACCTGGGGCCACCTGGAACAGGGCGAGGAGACCACGGACGAGGTGACCATCGGCGGTCGCGTCGTGTTCATCCGCAACACCGGCAAGCTCGCCTTCGCGACCCTGCAGGACGGTTTCACCCACGCCGACTCCGGTGAGCGGTTGCAGGTGATGCTCTCGCTGGCAGAGGTTGGCGCGGACGCCCTGGCGGCGTGGAAGGCCGAGGTCGACCTGGGTGACTTCGTCTGGGTGCGCGGACGCGTGATCAGCTCGCGCCGCGGTGAGCTGTCGGTGATGGCCGCCGAGTGGCGGATGGCGTCCAAGGCCCTTCGTCCGCTGCCCACGCTGCACAAGGAATTGTCGGAGGAGGCGCGGGTCCGCCAGCGCTACGCCGACCTCGTGGTTCGTCCCGAGGCCCGTGACATCGTGCGCAAGCGTGCCGCCATCACCCGCGCAGTGCGCGAGACCCTCGACGGCCAAGGCTTCATCGAGGTCGAGACGCCGACCCTGCAGCTCGTCCACGGCGGTGCCGCCGCGCGTCCGTTCAAGACCCACCTCAACGCCTTCGACATCGACATGACGCTGCGCATCGCGCTGGAGCTCTACCTCAAGCGCGCGATGGTGGGCGGCGCCGACCGCACCTACGAGATGGGCCGCATCTTCCGCAACGAGGGCATCGACTCCTCGCACTCGGCGGAGTTCACGATGCTCGAGGCCTACATGAGCTGGGGCGACCAGTTCACGATCGCGGAGGTCATCACCGACGTCATCATGGCCGCCGCCGATGCGGCCGGCACGCACCAGATCGAGACCGAGGCCGGCACCATCGACCTGGACGGTGAATGGCGCTGGCTGAGTTTCTACGAGGGCCTCTCGGAGCACCTGGGCGAGACGATCGATATCGACACCCCGGCCGAACGACTGGTCGAGCTGCTGGAGGCCCATGAGGTCGACCACGACCCCACGTGGAGCGCCGGGAAGCTGGCGATGGAGCTCTTCGGCGAGCTGGTGGAGCCCGGCCTGCTGCAGCCCACCTTCGTCTGCGACTACCCGGCGATCGCCCAGCCGCTGGCCCGCCCGCACCGCAGCAAGCCCGGCCTGGTGGAGGCCTGGGACCTCATCATCGGCGGCATGGAGCGCGGCACCGGCTTCTCGGAGCTGGTCGACCCGGTCGTCCAGCGGGAGGTGCTGACGGCGCAGTCGCTGGCCGCCGCCGCGGGTGACCCCGAGGCGATGCAGCTGGACGAGGACTTCCTGGCCGCGCTGGAGTTCGGCTGCCCGCCGATGGGTGGTCTGGGGCTCGGCATCGACCGCCTGGTGATGCTGTTCACCAATGCGGGCATCCGGGAGACGATCCTGTTCCCGCTGCTCAAGCCGCAGGGCTGACCGCCGGGCCCGCGACCGTCGGCATTCCAGGCATCACAGCGTCCGGACGAGCATCCCTGAGCCTCCCCTGTCCCCGGCCTGGTCGCGACTAGGTGTTGGTGGCAGACAGGTTCATGACAGTCGGGTGATGGGAGCTTTCCCGCCGAGTGCTCTG